>JAADFU010000003.1 GCA_013152715.1 Calditrichota bacterium | reverse complement strand
TGCAAGATTTGTTTTCCACTATTGATGGTTTTCGCGCCCAAAATAACCGCAATGTTGCCATCAATGAATTTGGCGCCATGCGCTGGCAGCCCGGCGTGGCTGATTTTATGGATGACGAAATGAATCTGATGGAGCAAAAGGGGATCAATTATGCGCTTTGGCTCTGGGAAACTTCCTGGCAGGAATATGCCCAGGAAGTAGATGCGTTCAATTTTCGTCACGGCCCTAATCCCAATCACCATTCTGATGTGAGTTCCAGCGATTTGATTACAGTCATCAGAAATCACTGGGCGAAAAATACAGTGAGACCTTCCAATTTTTATGGCAATAAATATTACGTGAGCGTCAATGGAAATGATGGTGACAACGGAATGTTGCCGCAGACTGCCTGGCGTACGATTCCCCACGCCTTAAGTCAAGTGACTGCTGGCGACACCATTCAAGTTCTTGCCGGAAGCTACGGCAGTTTTACGGTGAATAAATCAGGGCAAGATTCCAATGTCATCGTCATTCGCGGCGTTGGCGCGGATCAGGTGACCGTGCAGGGAATAGAAATTGGCAAAAACGTGCAATTTGTGACGATTAGCGACATGACGGTGCAGGGTTTTTCCAATTGGGGCGTTTTCGTTCGCGGGACAAATCGCTACATCGTTTTTCAGCGTTTGAGAGTTTTCGGCGGCGAAAGTGGAATTCATCTCACCTGGGGCTATTCAGGCCAAAATCCCGAGGACGGCGCTGTTTCCAACATCACCATCGAGGACTGCGTCGTGGCAAATTGCATTTACACCGCCATCGACGGCACTCCGGGTCCCTGCGATAGTTTGACTTTTCGAAATCTGGAGGTTTACGGCGCTGGGATTTCCGGACAGAGTTTTTGGGGATCGGACGGCATTGCCATTGAACGCGGCGATTACATTTTAGTGGAAAATTGTTACGTTCACGATAACGGTGGCGACGGAATCGATCTGTGTTCGCGAAATTACTCTGGCCATCGGCAGGGAATTCTCGTGCGCGGGAATCGAGTTTTGCGCAACCATCAGAACGGAATCAAACTCTGGGCCGGCGGCAGGATGGAAAATAATTTCCTCGGCGGCATGGGAAACACGCCTGTGGATATCGGCGCCATCGAAGGAACTTACGAAATTATCAATAACACGATTGCCTGCAACATGCGCGATTCGTCTTACTCGGTGAGAAATTACGCCATGGTTGCGGCGTATCCCAACGACGACACCGGAGTTTCTGCTTCCATTCAATTGACGATGTTGAACAATATTTTTGCTTTCAACTGTTCCGATCAAATGGGCGGTCCGACCGGCGTTTATCTCGGAGCAGGAGTAAATCTTGTTAGTGAAGGATACAATTGTTATTTCAGCCGCGAGGATGGGGAAATTCAGGCGGAGTTTGTTTCCGGAGACACCTGGTTCACGAGGCAGCAAGTCACAGATGGTACTTGGCACACAAAAACAGGTCAGGGAGCCGGAGATATTTGCCTTGATCCGAAGTTCGCTGCTGGCGACAGTTTCGATTTCCGTTTGCAGCAAGGTTCGCCGGGCATCGATGCCGGGGATCCGGCGGCAGGCTACAACGACAAAGACGGCAGCCGCAACGACATGGGCGGTTACGGTGGTTCACACGGTGAAAGCTACCAGTATCCGGGTCCAGCGAATAATTTTTCCATCTCCGGTGTGGTTACTTATTTCGGCACTTCGTTTCCGGTGGCGGATGTGAATTTGTTTTTGGCAGAAACAGACACTGCAACAGCAAACACGGACAATGGCGGAGGTTACCGCTTCGGCCAGGTTGCTGGCGGAAAAAATTATCTACTCACACCGCTGAAAGACGACGCCGTTTCTGCAGAAACAATTATCAGTTATGACGCCTCTTTGGCGGCGCGGCTGGCTTTGGACCTATTGCCCGATACTTCGGCGTGCCAGCGATTAGCCGCAGACTGCGACCAAAATGGTTCAGTTCAAATGTTCGACGCCTCGCTCATTGCCAGATACGCCGTGGGATTGAACGATGTAGCCGGCTCTTTTGCCGGCATTTGGGGATTTGACCCGCAGAGCAGAAATTTCATTTCTTTGAATCAAAATCAGGAGAATGCTGACTTTGCTGCTTACGTCATCGGCGATGTCGATGGTAGCTGGCCTGTGGCAAGGAATAATGGCAGTGGGGGAAATGCGACTTCCGATTGGATCACATTCAATCAGAAACCCGATGAAAATCTCGAAATTAGTTTTTTGGGCACGGACACTGCCGATATTTTTGCGTTCGATGCGGAAGTTACTTTTGATAGTGAATATTTTTCTCTTGTCAGTGTGAGTAAAACGAATTTTTCAGAAAATTTTACGCTCACGGTCAATGATCAAATTTCGGGCAAAGTTCGCGCCGGCGGCTATCGGACGGAGTCGGTGTCAGGAAACAATCCCTTGTTGAAAGTAGAATTGCATTCTTTACAGTCGGGAAATTTTCTCGATCACATTCACGTACAAAAATATTTTATCAATCAGTTTGATGTACTGAAAAATGCGTCTGCCGTGAAAACACAAAAAATGACGAAAATTCCCCCTTTCAGCATGGAGCAGAATTATCCCAATCCGTTCAATCAAACAACACGAATTTCATACAATTTACCACAAACGATGCGGGTGCGAATTACGGTGCTGGATATTACCGGCAGAACAATCAAAGTTTTGGCGGATGAAATGCAATCTGCCGGCGCGCACCTGGTTTTCTGGGATGGCAGGAATGAAATCGGCAAATCCGCGGCGTCGGGAGTTTATTGGTATCGAATAAAAGCCGGCAATATCAGCCAGACGAGGAAGTTGATTTTGTTGAGATGATTGAAGAAAAATAGAAACCAGGTTTTTCCAAAAAATCCGGTTTCTGGGAACCATCTTTGCTCGCATCGTCAAAATTACAATCTCACACTTACTGCCAATCCGTCACGCAGCGGCACAATCATCGTTGCCAATTCAGGATGAGAAAAAAGCCGTTTGTTAAATTCTTTCACGCCCTCGGTGTACATGTCGCCTTTTTTCTGCAGCACCTTTCCGCTCCACAACGCATTGTCGGTGATGAAAAGCCCGCCGCGACGAAGTCTGGGAACAACAAGATCGATTGTCTCGGGATATTGCTCTTTGTCCACATCGTTGAAAATGATGTCAAACGGGCCGTCAAATTGCTGCAAAATGTCTTGTGCCTGCCCCACGTGAAATTCAATTTTATCTTCAATCGCCAGCCGCTGAAAATATTTCAGGGCGTGTCTTTTGTTTTTCTCGTCGCCGTCCGTGCAAATAATCTTTCCGTCGTCCGCCAGTCCCAGGGAAAACCAAATCGCGGAATAACCGAAACCGGAGCCCATTTCGAAAATATTTTTCGCGTTTGTCGCAACTGCCATCTGTCGCAGAAATTGTCCGCAAAGCGGGCCTATGATGGGAAAATTTTTTTTATTTCCGTAATCGGTCATTTCCTGCAAAACGGCAGCCAGGGGAGGCATGAGGTTCAAAATATATTTTTCCAATTCCGGGTCTAAAATGTGCATGGGATTCTCCTGATGATTTATTTTAAAATTGGACTGTGTAAAATATTAGATGTAAAAAGGGACTAAAAGATAAAACGATGAGAACTATTTGAAAGTTCGAAATTTTCGAATGGTTTTAGCAAAACAAATTGGAATGTTTTTAAAATTTTGCAGGCATTCAAGTTTCGACAAGATAAATGGGTTGACTTATTCCCAGAAATTTTTTATCTTAATTTTTTAGATAAAAAAGAGGGAAAGCCCATGAATCGATTCTTTCATCTTCGGAACCTTTTTTTGTTATTGATATTTTGTTTTCCGCTTGTCCTTTTTTCACAAAATTCTGCTCAAAAACTCCCGCAAAAATTTCCCGTTCCTCAAATCGAATTCAATCCCCGACATTACGTCTGTTATCGCGTACAAAGGCCGATTGTCGTTGACGGTGATTTGCGCGAGTCGAGCTGGCGAAAGGCAAATTGGACCGACTATTTCGTTGATATTGAAGGTGAAAAAAAGCCGCAGCCGAGATTTCGGACGCGGGCGAAAATGCTCTGGGATGAGCGATTCTTTTATTTTGCTGCGGAGTTGGAGGAGCCGCACATTTGGGCGAAATTAATGCAGCGGGACACAGTAATTTTCCGCGACAATGATTTCGAGATTTTCATCGATCCCGACGGCGACACGCATCAGTACTATGAATTTGAAATGAACGCGCGCAATACAGTCTGGGATTTGTTGCTGATCAAACCTTACCGCGACGGCGGCCCGGCAGTCAATGGCTGGGATATTCACGGTCTGAAAAGCGGCGTAAAAATTTACGGGACGCTGAACGATCCTTCTGACCGGGATGAGAAATGGACACTGGAAGTTGCCATGCCCTGGGAGGCGTTGAAGGAATGCGCCCATAGATCGGCGCCGCCGCATTCCGGGGACATCTGGCGGATCAATTTTTCCCGCGTGGAGTGGCAGATTGAAATTAAAAATGGCAATTATTACAAAAAAATAAATCCGACGACAGAGCGACCTTTTCCCGAAGACAACTGGGTTTGGTCACCGCAAGGACTCATTAACATGCATTATCCTGAAATGTGGGGCTTTGTGCAATTTTCCCAAGTGTTTGTCGGTAAAGGAGAAGATGCGTTTGTTTTGCCGGAAGATGAAATTATCAAATGGCAACTGCGCCAGATTTATTATTGGCAACAAAATTATCGACGGGAGCGAGGACATTTTTCTGAAAATTTGCATGAGCTGAAAGCGCCGTTCGCTTTGTTCCGGGAAAATCAAATGATTTTTTTGAAAACAAGCTGGGATCAATTCGAATTCAGGCTGGAAAACGAACAGACGAATTGCATCTGGTCAATTGATCAGGCGGGTAAAGTCAGGAAGACAATTTTGAAGTAGCTGAAAATTTCAAATAGAGGATTGCAAGAGTGAACATGCACTGGATTGACTGGATGATTGTGGCGGCGATGTTGGCGTTGTTGTTCGGTGGTGTGGCCGTGAGCAAAAGATACATGAAAAGCATTGCGGACTTTCTTTCAGCGGGAAGGACTGCCGGCAGGTACATGGTGAGCGTGGCGCAGGGCATCGCCGGCCTGGGCGCGATTACTGTCATCGCTAATTTTGAGATGAATTATAACGCGGGATTTGCCATGTCCTGGTGGGGTTTTACCATGGGAATTTTTGTGTTGATTATCACGGCGTCCGGCTGGGTGATTTACCGCTTTCGCGAAACAAGAGCGCTGACCATGGCGCAATTTTTCGAACTTCGCTACAGCCGAAATTTTCGCATCTTTGCCGGAGGGCTGGCGTTTGTCGCCGGAGTGATCAATTTCGGCATTTTTCCTTCGGTCGGAGCGCGGTTTTTCATCTATTTTTGCGGTCTGCCGGAATATTTCCATATTGGCGGCATGGACATCTCCGTTTTTGCGCTCACCATGCTGATTTTGCTGGCAATTTCCATTTATTTTGTTTTTACCGGCGGACAAATTGCAGTTATTATAACCGATTTTTTGCAGGGTTTGTTTGTGAGCGTGGTCTTTCTCGTGATCGTAATATTTTTCTTCAAGCTGTTCACTTTTGATCAAATTTTTGAAGCATTGAAAACAGCGCCGCAAAACGCCTCGCTGATTAACCCGTTTAAAACCAGCCAGGCGCGGGATTTTAATTTCTGGTTTTTTCTCATCGGCGTCATCGGCGCTTTTTATTCCACACTTTCCTGGCAGGGAACCCAGGGCTACAACAGCTCCGCAAAAACAGCTCACGAAGCCAAAATGGGCGCGGTACTCGCTAACTGGCGCGGCATTCCGCAAGTGCTGTTTTTACTGTTCATCCCCATTGTCGCTTACACTGTCATGCATCACTTTGATTTTTCTTCGCAGGCGAGCCAGGTCAATCAGGTACTTTCCGGATTGGAGACCGACGCGTTGCGCAGCCAGCTCACAGTTCCGCTGATTCTGACGCACTTTTTACCACGCGGCATGATGGGACTTCTGGTCGCGGTAATGCTGGCGGCTTTTGTCAGTACCCATGACACTTATTTGCATTCCTGGGCGAGTATTTTTGTTCAGGATGTGGTCATGCCCTTACGCAAAAAACCCTTTTCCAAAGGGCAGCATCTGCGCATTTTGCGGTTGACAATCGTTGCCGTGGCAATTTTTATTTTCATTTTTAGTTTTTACCTGCGCCAGACGCAGTATATCATGCTTTTCTGGGCAGTGACCGGGTCGATTTTTGCCGGCGGGTCCGGTGCTGTGATTATCGGCGGTTTGTACTGGAAGCGGGGAACTACGGCTGCCGCGTGGAGCGCCCTGATCGGTGGCGCGGTTATTTCCGTGACCGGGTTTGCGCTCAATCAGTTGTACGAAAATTTCTGGATCAATGGTCAGTGGTTCTGGGGAATTGCCATGGTGTCGGCGATGGCAATTTATGTCGTGGTTTCTTTGTTGGATAAAAAAAATGAGTTTAATCTGGAAAAATTGCTCCATCGCGGAAAATATACCATTGAAGGCGAGCATCGCGTCGTTTTTGAAAAGGTGGGTTTTTTTCAGAAGCTCATGGGAATAGGCCGCGAATTCAGCTTTGGCGATAAATTGATTTATGTGGTGACCTATTGCTGGATTTTTTCCTGGGCGATAATTTTTGTCGTCGGCACAATTTACTATTTCATCGTCGGCATTTCAGACGCGCAATGGATGAAATTCTGGAAAATTTATTTGATTATTAATCTCATTGTTGCCGTCATTGTAGTGGTCTGGTTTAGCATCGGCGGATTTCACGACATCAGAAAAATGCTGCGCGATTTGAAATACATGCAGCGGGATGATCGCGATGACGGGTTTGTCGAGTCGAATAATTAAACCAAGATGTAGTACTCCTCCCAGGTGTGCTACATCTTTAGAATGACCGCTACAAATTAAAGCACACCATGCGAATATTTGTCATTTCTTCGATGGCGTAGCGCAAGCCCTCTCTGCCGATGCCGCTCTCTTTGTTGCCGCCGTAGGGCATGTGATCCACGCGAAAAGTAGGCACGTCGTTGATTATCACGCCGCCGACATTGATTTTTTTGATTGCCCTAAAAGCGTAATCGATGCGTTGCGTGTAAATTCCTGCCTGCAAACCGTAGCGCGACTGATTCGCCATTTCCAGCGCTTGAGAAAATTTCTTGAACGGAATTAACGAAACCACGGGCGCAAAAATTTCGTCTTTGACCACCTTCATTTCAGGTTTAACGTCAGTCAAAACTGTCGGCCGGAACATGGCGCCCTTGCGAGTGCCGCCGGTCAAAATTTTCGCTCCTTGATCTGCAGCCTCTTTCACCCACAATTCCGCGCGTTCTGCTTCGCGAAGATCGATCATTGGTCCCACGTCGCAATTTTTGTCCAAAGGGTCGCCGACTATTTGCTTCTCTGTCTCGGCAACAAATTGCTCCTGAAATTTGCCCCAAATTTTTTCATGCACGTAAATTCGCTGCACCGAAATACAAACCTGCCCTGAATTGGCGTAACTGCCAACAACGCAGCGCGGGACAGCATCTTTGAGATCGGCGTCTTCGCATAAAATTACTGCCGAGTTGGAGCCCAATTCCAGGGTGTATTTTTTTAGACCGCCGCGGCTCACGATGAATTCACCTACAGGCGGGCTGCCGGTAAAAGTGACCATTGCCACTCTATGATCGGTCACCAGCCAATCTCCGACTTTCGCGCCGCTGCCGATGACGATGTTCAACGCGCCTGCTGGCAAACCTGCTTCCAGCAAAATTTCGCCCAATCTGATCGCCGTGAGTGGCGTTGACGTCGCGGGTTTCAGCACGACAGTATTTCCGGCGGCAATGGCCGGCGCGACTTTGTGCGCCACTAAATTCAGCGGGAAATTAAATGGTGAAATTGCCGCAATGATGCCGACCGGCGTGCGAATAAAAAATCCCATGCGATTTTCCGCGTTGACGCTGGCGTCCATGGGCACTGTTTCGCCGTGAATTTGTTTCGCTTCCTCGGCGGCGAACTTGAACGTTTCCACTGCTCGGCCGGCTTCCCCAAAAGCGTATTTGTAAGCCTTGCCTGATTCGCTGGCGATTAATTTGGCGATTTCTTCCCGGTTTTGGGCGATCAATTCGGAAGTACGCTCCAAAATGCGACTTCGCTTGTGCGCGGGCATGTCCGCCATGACTGGCAGCGCTTCTTCCGCCGCGCGAATAGCCGCGTCCACGTCAGACTTACTCGCTTTGGGCACGCGCGCCAAAAATTGCTGATTGTAAGGATTGAGCACATCGATCGTTTCTTTTCCGGAGACCCATTTTCCGCCGATCAGCATTTTGTAGGATTTCATTTCCCTACCTCCTTTGAGCGAATGTTTTGGTTTTTTTGCCACAGAGCTACTGGGCTCACAGAGAAATTTTTTAATCCTCACACCAAGCCACGAAGCCACAGAGAAAAAATATTTTTAATTTCGAGATGAGTTTTTGGCTCTTTATTTTTGTAATCTTTGTGCCATTGTGTCTCTGTGTGAGTACTATATCAGTTAAATCTGTATCAAATCTATTTCGCTAAATTGACTATGTTTTCGAATATAAACTCCTTCCCACAACTATCAAAAACCGAATCGTGTCGCGCAGACGATGAATGTGACTGGGCGCTTGATTGTAAATGGTCTTAATGGGAACGTGCGTCACGCGAAATCCGGACTTGAGTGTTTTAACGAGTAATTCCGATTCGGTTTCGTAACGGTTGCTGTGCAGAATTATTTTTTTGAGCACGGATGTTTTTATCAGTCGATAACCTGACTGGCTGTCGCGAACGCGTACACCTGTCAGTAGCGAAATCAAAAGAGACGTCGTTTGATTACTGAACTGGCGGTCCAGGGGCATGTCTTTCAAGTTGTGAATGCGGCTGCCCAGAATCAGGTCGGCATCGGTCTGGTTGAAACATGCTAAAAATTTCGGAATATCCGCCGGATCGTGCTGCATGTCTGCGTCTATGCAGAGCGCCGCTGAAAAATTGTTTTCAATGGCAAAGTGGAATCCCCGCCTTAGCGAAAAACCTTTGCCGCGATTTTTCCCGTTATTCAAAACAACAGCGCCTTGTTTCCGGGCAATGGTTTCGGTGGCGTCAGCGGAGCCGTCATTGACGACAACAATTTGCTCCGGCGGCAGATAGCGGTTGACGCCGCGAATGACCGCGCCGATGGTTTTTTCCGCATTGAATGCAGGAATGATCGCGCAGATTTCTTTTGCCATTTTTGTCATTGAATCAATTCCAGGGCGCTTTTAGCAATTGCCAGCGCGGCATTTTCATGATAAAAATTGTGCAAATTTTTCCGCATGGCTGCGAGCTTCTGCTCGTCAAATATCAGTTCTTCAATTTTTTTTCGTAAAATTTCCGGCGACAAGTCCTGTTGCAAAATTAGCTCGGCAGCGCCGGCTTGCGCCAGCACGCGGGCATTTTTTTCCTGATGCGCTTCGGCAGCAAAAGGATACGGCACAAAAATCGCTGGCACGCTCATTTGCACTATTTCAGCAATCGTGATCGCCCCGGAGCGGCACAGCGCTAAATCCGCCGCGGCGTAAGCGTCCGCCATATTGTAAATGAAGGGTTGGAGATAAATTTGATGGCTATCGCCGTCAATCACTGCTTTCGTGTTTTCAAAATCACTCTCGCCCGTTTGCCAGATGAATTGGATGTTTTTCGACAGGCTGACGATTATTTCAGACAGGGCGTGGTTCAGCGCACTGGCGCCCTGACTTCCGCCAAAAAGCAGAAGTGTTTGCTTATTTTCGTCCAGATTAAATTTCGCCAGCGCTGCTTTGCGATTTCCTTTTTTCTCTGTCAGCCGCACCGGATTCCCGGTAATGCGAAACTTTTCTTTGTCTTTAACTTTTGTCAAATATTTGGTCGCTTCCTGAAATGCCAGATGAATTCGTTTCGCGCGCCCGGCTAAAATTTTCGTCGTGATTCCCGGAAAACTGTTTTGCTCCTGAATCAGAGTCGGAATTCCCAACAACGTCGCCGCGTAAACCACAGGCCCGCTGACAAAGCCGCCGGTGCCGATGACAATTTTCGGTTGGTATTTTCGCAAAAAAAGCAGCGACTGGATCAAGCCAATCAGCAGGGAAAAGAAAAATGTGAGCGTGTTCAGACTCAATTTTCTGCTCAAATATTGCACATGAATCGTCTTCAGCGGATAGCCTTCGCGAGGGACAATTTTCGCCTCGATGCGGTTTTTCACGCCGACAAAAGTGATTTCAATTTCCGGGCGAAGTTTTTTCAGCGCGTTGGCGATGGCGATTCCCGGATAAACATGCCCGCCAGTGCCGCCGCCGGTGATTACTACGCGTGTGTTTTCGGACATTCTAAATTGTGCTCCTGTTCCATTTTGTTTCTGGAATGTTCAAAAATTCCAAATTCCAATATACAAATACCAAACACCAAACGAAATCCAAATTCCAATTTTTAAATTCCAAAGCGTATGCCTAAAATACCATTCACCAATCACAACTTACTAAATCAAACCAATGACCAATGACAAGTGCCAATTGACAAAAATACCATTCTCCGACACTACCCTTTCTTCTTTGCCAATAACGCCGCATAACGAATCGCCTGAATTAACGCCGTCGGGCTGGC
>JAADFU010000002.1 GCA_013152715.1 Calditrichota bacterium | reverse complement strand
TCAAACGCCTCCCAAGTGATCGGCACCGCCATTTTCACGATGTCGGCGATTTTTTCGGCATAAACTCTGATTTCGTATTGCGCGGTCGAATCAAGACGCAATTTGAGAAAATGGAGCAAATTGTGGAGATTGATTTTCCAGTACCACTCGGTGTAAAGAGAAATCGGCAGGTGGATGCGGGCTAACTCTCGGGCAATTCCCATTTCCTGCAATTTTTCGTAATCTTCCCAGGCTTCGGAATGGTGTTTTTTAAGAATTTCCAGAACTTCGCGCCGAATTTCCGGCGGTACGGTCTCGTCGTCCCGGCCCTGACGGTTGCTGGCGGACTGTTTTCTGATCATCTGCGGTTCTGGCAGGTAAAATTCGTCCAGCGCCTGGGAGTAACGCAGCGAATATTCGTTAACACTTGCAGTGCGATGGCGAATCCACTGCCGGGCGACAAAGATCGGCATTTTGCAGTGAAATTTGAACTCCACCATCTCAAACGGTGAAGTGTGCTGATGCCGCAAAAGATAACGGATGAGCCCGCGATCCTGCCGCACTTTTTTTGTCCCCTCGCCGTAGGAAACGCGCGCCGCCTGCACGATCGCCGCGTCCGAGCCCATGTAGTCAATTAGCCGAACAAATCCTCTGTCCAAACATTTAAACTGCTTCCCCAAAATCGCGTCCAATTCCGGTGACGAAGGCCTTTCAATTTTATTTTCAGATTCTGCCATAAATTTTTTCCTTCTGTGAATTCTCGATTTAAAATATAGAAAAAAGTTTGGTAAGAGTCAAATAGTTTTTGAGGGTTGGAGATTTTCGTTGGTTTAGTTATGTAGGAATGAAAAATCTTTGCGAAGGTTCCGAACCTTCGCAAGGGTTACTGAAATGTCTAATTTTCACTTGATTTTTTGTGTTTATTTGTTTTTATTAGACAAATAATGTAACTATACGAGCCTCGAAGGAGCCAGGGCTCAAAGATTTATATTCAGAAAAAAATAATTCCTTTGGCAATCGCTTTTAAAACAAAATTATGAATGACCAATTGAAAATTTTTAAGTAAAATAGCAACAAAAGACAATAAAAGCCTTACGGCTTAATTCCGAAATTGTATTGGAGTTAAGGCGTCAACCTTTTAAAAACAACAAGTTAATACCTAATGTCCGATTTTTACTAGCCATTCGCATTACTAATTTAGACTTGAGTCTGGGTAGCTGATAGGTGCCAGAGGTTAAGTGGTTGCAGTGTTCCCAGTTACAATGAGAATTTTAACATTGAATCCCGAAGGGATTCCACATTTGTAGAAAGTTGAAAATAGAGCCGATTTGAACTCCGAAGTTAATGCCATATGGCAACCAAGTCAAGGATTTTTTTGATTATTGTCGATATCTTCTAATATTTGGAAATAGTTTTTAATGAGATTTTTTGATAAGCCAGTTGCTCTTGACGTAAATTCGACATCATGATTATCTCTAAAACAATATTGTACTCTGTAAAAATTTTTTAGATATCGGTCAACCGCACGTAGGGTATGCTTAGTTTCTTTAGCAACGGTTAACGGATCTTTTTTTTCAATGACTACTTTTTTAATAATTAATTCTTTATGAGAAATACAAGTTCCCATATCTTGAATGGATCCTGTGGTGGGCAAGATGGTATTATGCTCTTTCTCATATTTTTTTCGACAAGTGGTAAGAAAGCTAGCGTGGCGCCAGGAAAACAAGCCGACATCTCTCATGGATAACAAAGCGCCTTGTTCGTAGGCTTCCTTGAGAATCCGAGCTAAAGCGTGATCTCTAATTTTGGCCATTGGGACGCCATTTTTGAGTTTTTCAATATCCTCTTCGGAAATAAGTGTTAAGATCACCGGGACAAATTTACATTTTTTAGAATCAGGTCTGGTTGACTTGTCGACAGCATTCCAGACGATTTGTCCTGGTTTGACTCGATCTTTTAAAGGTAATGTGTTATCCAAGATATCAATCAATTCATTCACTAATTTTTCTCTTAAAATTGGCCCAAAGAAATTAGGAAATTCGCGTTTAAAGAAATTATCCAATATGCCCGATAGAAAACGGGTTTCAGCAGAGCGATATCTTTTTATATATCCAGGGGTGGGGATCATTGTCTTTTCTCCGTCTTTGGTGAGATGGTTAGACTTTTTTTTAAAAAAGTGTTCAATTCTTGAGTACGATGTTCGGCAAAATCGATCTGGTTGTATATTTTAATATATTGCTCAACTAAAGCTGAAGACAATCGGAGTAAAAATGCGATTCGATTAACATCATAGCCTTCATTGGCAAGAGCAATTGTTCTTTTAAATTTGTCGATATAGTTTTGCACAGCTCGTAAGCAATGATGGGTGTCTCTTTTAATTTCAGAGTATTCTTTACCTTGCGCCCACAGTTTAATGATCATCAGTTTATGGGTTATCGTTCTCCCCATATCTTTAACGGTGGAGCGCAACGGGATAAAGATGTTTTGTTTTCTGAAATAATCTAGATCACGACAGATCGTCCGCTGTCCACAATTAAAAATACGATAAGCTAAATCCTCAACCGTTAATAAACCGCCCTGGTCAAAAGCTTCTTGACACACGCGTTCGATCTTGTGGCGTCTTAAGCCAACGACACCATACTTTTTACGAATAGCAAGATCCTCATTGTCATCGTTGAGTGTTAGCGTAACCGTGACCTGTTTTGCTTCAGAGAGCTTTTGGGAAGGTCTGGCTTCGATGGACATCAGTTGCAAACGTATTTGCCCGGGTTTTAATGTGACATTTGTTTCAAAATAACAATCAAAAACTTTATATACGGTTTCCAAAATAGCTGAAGCTTCAAATGGAGAACAATTTAAACCATGAATAATTTCATTTGTAAATTGTATATCGAGATTCTTGCTTTCAAGACGATCCCATTTTGTTAATGAACTGTTGTTAATCATATGACAACCTCCGCTAAAATCTGATGAATAATTTCGCAAATTCAGTAATCCTACGGATTACTGACTGATGTCTTAAGATAATAATTATTATCTTAACTATCAAGTTGCCATATGGCACAACCGAAGGAGTTCAACAAAAAAATTATCACGGCTATCGAGCAACATATTTTTTTATAATACAACAATGTTCAACCCCTTCGGTTGTGGATTTCCATGTTTTTCTTATTTTTCTACAACACAAGACCGCCTTTGGCGTTCTTGTGTACAATAAAAATTTGAGCCAATATTACTTTGGCTTCTATATGACATTTTCTATCATTTGTGGTTTTCAATACGACCTTTAATTATCACAATTATGTCAGAACAAAGTTAAAACAGTATTAGTCCGTTTTTAGAGTAGACTCACCCATTGAAAATAAAATAAAGTTAAAATTTTTTGTTTATTCTAAAGCAAGATACATCACGAAAAAGTACACCTGATTGTCCCAACAAGTACAAAGTGAAATAGACTTTTTCAAATTTGAATTCCTTAAAACGATTCTGGCCTTTAAAAACCAGAGGTTTACATCTATTGAAAAATTTTGGCCTGCTATTTGTAGTTTTGGTTCTCAAAAAGGCGCAACCCTTTTGCGTAAACGATTACCATCCTCAATTCCCATGAAAAGGAGCTCAATCATGAATCCTCAAAAAACTTTTTCCACAGACCTTTTCAAAACCAACAAAATTTTCTTATTCACAATTACAACCATGCTTTTATTTTTTATTGCTATCCAGCAAACTTTTGCCGGGCCGCCCCAATTTAATCCTGTCGGCGAGGAACGATACATGAATTCCAATATCTTTGTCGTCGAAGGAAATGAAGTTTCATTTACGATTTCAGCGGAAGATCCGGATGGCGACGCACTCGTTTACTCTGCTTTGGATGTACCGAGCTGGGCGACTTTTAATGCTTCGACGGGCGTTTTTTCCGGCAGCGCACCTTATTGGGCGGATGATTACAGTACAAGGGAAAATCAGCATAACGTTTATGATGTTGCTTTTGAAGTAACCGACGGCACATACACCGTGAAGAAAATTGTCTCCATTTATGTGATTGACGCAGCATGGCCAGAAAAGACAGTTGCTGAATTAGTCGCTGAGCGCCCTATCAAAGCCGGCGGCGAAATCGGTACGCCGGTAGAAATTACCGCTGTTCAGGAACAGACAATACAATCAAGCTATGGCGGCGGAAAAACGTTGCGAAAAATCACTTTTGCTTTTACCAGTCAGGTTCCTGACGTTGACGGTTGGGAAAGCGACTGGGAATCGACGATAAATTACGTCTTTTTGCCGCAAACCCTTGCCGTAGAAAACGTCGGCGCTGTGATTGAAGGCAGCTATGCCCAAAATTTTGGCGATAGTGAGTTAGCAGAACGCGCCTGTGCAGAACTTGATTTGCCCGTGCTGATAATCGATCGCAGTTGGCCCTGGGATCAAGGCCATAATCTCATGGAAAAGTATGACAGTTTGGCTGTGGTGAAACGTGATCCGGAATATCTGTTTTATACCTTCACTACGGGGCATTACTTGCGCTCCATTGATGCCTTAATTACAGTCATCAACCAAAAAACAGACTGGCAGGTTTCTTACGACAATTTTAAAGTTGTATTTACAGGCCACTCCAAATTCGGGCACTCCTGCTATAATGTTGCCGCCGCAGCACCAGACAGAGTTGCCGGATTTATGGCGAACGGATGCACCATCATCGACACCGGCGCCAGCCGACTACTCGGAGAAATTCAGGGCGCGATTGGTACAAAACCCGAAGCGTTTGTCAATTACCGCGCTGTTTTGGAACGATACTATTTTGAATCACTGAAGATTATGGATCAAATGGACCAAAACGTCAAGGCGTTAATTATTCAGGGCACAGATGACGACAAAAATCGCGACACCGGATACACTCCCAAATACATCATGCTCACGGCTGACAAACAGGCAACTATTTCGCACGCCATCGGTTGTCTCGCCAACGCACCGCATACGACGCAAACGCCACTTCATGCCACTTATTGGACAACCTGGCTGGCTCACTGTCTTTTGGATCGCCCGCTTACCCACATCGATTCGGTTTATCACTATTTTGACGGCAGTAAGCTGATTGTCACGGCGAAAATCTCCGGAGAAACTACAGTCCACAAAGTTGTTCTCTGGGCCACGGATCAGAGCGATTTGGATGTCAGTTCCTGGAACGGATTTACCAATTACTCGATGTCTTTGAACGGCGATGTTTACACGGCAGAAATTCCCGCGAACTCTACCGCCTATTTTGTCGAAGTCCGCGACGAAGCCGGTGACGTTCCGGGCTTGATCGCTTCGCCGCCGCTGCCGGTGGACAAGGATTATCCGACAATGCCGCAACCTCCCGGCGAAATCGCAAACCTTCGGGCCGAAACAGGATCATCAAACATCGTTTTGAATTGGACTAATCCGAACGACACAGATTTTTGCGGCATTGTCATTCGCTGTGGCACCACAAATTATCCGGAGAGCCCGGTATCGGGCGAACTGATTTATGATGGTAATGGCACGACAGCAACGCACAATGTTTCCACAGAGACTAATCTTTACTATACGGCATTCACCTACGACTCCAACGGAAATTACAGCAACGGCGTCAATTTGTTAATTCAAGGGACTACTGGCGTTCAAAATGATGACGCTGCAAAACTGCCCGCTCATTTTGAATTAAATCAAAATTATCCCAATCCATTCAATCCGGAAACAACCATCCGCTTTCAATTGCCTGTGTCCAGCAATGTTACTCTTAAAATTTATGATTTATTGGGCAATGAAATTTGCACGCTGATCGACGGAGATAAGGTGGCAGGAGTTCATTCCGCAATCTGGGATGGCAAAAATAATTCGGGACAAAAAGTAGCGTCTGGTATTTATTTTTATCAAATTAAAGCTGGAAATCAATTTTCGCAAACGAGGAGAATGCTGTTTCTAAAATAATTAAAAAAAATAGCCTTTCTCAAAAAAGTCGGAGAAAAATATGAGTCGCTTATTTTCTTTCTTGACAATTATTCTATTGGTTGCTACTGTCGCTTTTGCTGGTAATATTTCTAAAGGTATCCGAATTTCATACAACATAACAGACAATCAAATTCAATTCATCGACAGTCATTTTGATTTTGTGATGACACCATTTTTAAGCCATGAAATCCGCCAGTCTTTTCAAAAACCCAAATTGCTCCTCTACCGCTCGATACAGGGCACATGGGAAGGATTCAATCAATTCGACTGGGCGCATATCGATTCTAACGAAAACATGTTCTGTCATAGCGACAGCGCGAACCTGTCGCCCGCCACAAGAATTTTAACCCGCTGGAATTCATGGCTGATGGACGGAAATGACCTCGTGAACAGGACCGCTGGCGACGCAATGAACCATTGGGTGAATTATTATGCGGTAACCGCTTCCTCTCAAGTTTATTCTTACAACTACGACGGTCTTTTCATTGATTCGGCGGGCCATAAACTCGGAGAGACAGCAGTTTACGGAAATATGCCCTGGAACTATTCGCCCGACACCTGGCGCGATGGACGATACGCAGCATTGCAATTCATCAAATCCTATCTGCCCGACAAAACAGTCATTTTTAACGGACTTCATTCCGACAATGGCGCGGATTCCAGTCTCACTTTCACGGACGGCGGCATGTGGGAAGATTTTGTTTATGATATCGACAATGGTTCTTACAAAGGCGGAAAAAAATGGTGGGATGCCATTCAATGTATGCAAAATAATCACGATGATTCTTATCTCGTATTGGTCGTAAAAAAACCGGGGTTAATTGATGACATTCAAGCACGAATATTTTCCGTTGCCAGCTACTTGCTCGTCAGCAATTCCAATGTCGTTTTATCTTTATCTGACTGGTCACATCAAGTAACGGTACAGTACTACCCCGAATATGATCTCTCGTTGGGTGACGCGGCGGAAGATTTTTACGCGCAAGAAGACTCCCTTTTTATTCGAAAATTTGAACACGGCTTAGTAATTGTAAATCCGTATGCTTCGAGTTCGAAAGTCTTTTCACTGGAAAAGGAATACCAAAAAATTATTCCTATCGGCGGTGGCGTTGTAGATTCAGCAGGCTTTTATGACGGCTACCTCTCTTACGAAACAATCAACGGAGATGTTGAAATTCCACCCATAAGTGGTCTCATCCTAAAAGATTCGCTGGCGACGACGATCAAAAAAAATCCTCCCTCTGCAATAAACGACTTTGCATTGTCTCAAAATTACCCCAATCCGTTTAATTCGTCAACGACTATCCGCTACCAGCTTGCTCGAGCAGGAAGAGTTGAAATTGCAATCTATAATGTATTGGGCGAAAAAATTCGATCTTTGGTGAATGAGGAGAAGCAGAGCGGAACTCATTCGGTTGTCTGGGACGGAAAAGATGATACGGGAAATCTGGTAAGTACCGGTGTTTATTTTTACCAATTAAGGGTTAACGATACTCGATCTTATGTTAGGAAATTATCGTTTTTGAAGTAATGGAAAAACGAAAAGGCTCATTAACATTCACAGCCGGAAATGCGTCTTTTCTTGTGAAAAGTGATTAACAACTTCTAACCAATTGAAAAAATTTTCGGGCTTTTTTGATTTGCCTTAGATTTTTTTCATTCACTTTTCAGCAAAAGAGATGACAAAACCGCCACCATTCCGGCGACAACGAAAGTCATTACTCTCGCAGTAATTATTTTCGCATCCAGTCCGGTCGAAATCCAGAAAATCGTAAATGCCATGCCGGTAATTATCGTGATCAGCGCTGCTTTGCCATGAAATTTTTTCCAGAAAAGCGTCAGCAAAATCACCACGGAAAACGTTCCGCCGATGCCGGCCCAGACGTAGCCCACGAGCGTAAAAATTAATTTTGTCGGCGACAAGTACGCAGCAATTAGCGCGATGATCGCCAAGCCCGCGGTGATCAATCGGCTCGTGAATAAATGCCGGTGAATATTTTCATTTTTAAGCCAGGGCTTAAGCAAGCTCTCCGACAATTCGGTCGCCGAAAGAATGAGCAGTGAGTCCGCAGTGGAAATCATTGCCGCGATGGCTCCGGTGATGAGAATGGCGGCAATTGCCGGCGGGAAAAGGCGCAGCAAAACGGACGGCATCACATATTCCTGGTCCGATAATCCGTGCGGCCCGAAAATTGCCAACCCGATCCAGCCGAGCGACAATGCGCCGATGTAAGCAACCACTGTCCAGACAATTCCGATATTTCTTGCCTGGCGTGCATTTGCCGTGTCCCGGATCGCCATAAAACGCATACTCAATTGCGGCTGTCCGCCCAGATAGCCGAAAAACCAGGAAAATCCGCCAACAATAACAATTCCGGCGGCAAATCCGGAAGCGGCGCCGGTCAAAGAAGTGTAACTTGTGCCGGCTTTCTGCAAAGCTTCGGTCATCGACGCAGCAAAAAGTCCACTGTCGCTGTGTGTAGCGAGATAAATTATTCCTACGATAGGCCCGATCACAAGAGTTGTAATCATCACAATGGCCTGCACCACATCCGTGTAAACCACGCTCTGAAAACCGCCGTAAATCGTGTAGGGCACAATAATCGCGGCTGTGATCAAAATGCCCCATTTCGGGTCAAGATGAAAAAGCGTGTGCAAAGTCTTACCGCCGCCGATAAATTGCGCGCCAACGTAAAAGAAAAAGAAAAACACAATCACCAGACTGCCGACGACGCGAATGCTATTCCCAACTTCTCCGTGGCGCTTGGCGATATAATCGGTAAAGGTGTTGATTTCATACTTTTCCGCTTCGTCGCGAAGTCGATAGGCGAGCAGCGCCCAGGCGGTAATAATTCCCGCAACGCAGCCGATGGCCGTCCAGACCTCTGCCAGCCCCGAAGCGTAAGCAGCCCCGGGCAAACCCAGCAACGCCCAAGAAGATTCTCCTGTGGCACGCTCGGAAAGCGCGGCAGCCCAGCCGGGTAATTTTCTTCCGGCAATGGCGTAATCCACGTTGCTCTTCACCTTTCGCCCCTGATACAAGCCCCACAAAATCAACAAAGAGAGATAGGCGATCATCACAATTAAAATTTGCGTTGTATTTTCCATTTTCTCCCTCTATTTTTCCACAGTGTTCCCGGGTCAACGCTGAATTTTATCCGGCAAAATGTAATGATATTTTTTCCCAACCAATCGATGAAGAAAGCGATCAACTTTGCGGAACGCGAGATAAATTCGCCAAATCAAGGCGTCTTCGCGATAGTAGCTTTTTACTTCTTTTTCAGTGATCGGTTTAATTTTCAAATCAGAAAAATCTTTTTCCAGAAAATTATTGACACGGCCAGTCAATTCAGGAATCAGATCCGCCCGTTGTTCTTTGTAAAAATTTGCCACCAGATCAATCAAGACCAGCCGCAAATCATAGTACCGAGTCAGCACGTCTTTCAAAAACAGCAATCGAATAATCCACACCAAAAATGATGGCGCGCTGCGCAGAAAAAGTTCAGGGTCGAGCTGCTCCTGCCCGTTTTTACGCAACAGGGGAGAGCTGGTGTCGAAGTAAAAAATTTCCGGAGCATCTTTACCTTTTTGCTGATATTCATCAATTCCGGCAAACGCCCAATTAGAAATTTGCGCATCAAACCCTATTTCCAGTTTTCCTTTGTTTTTTTCGTTGAAACCAAAGACCAATTTTATTTTTTGCAAGACGGCATCACATAAATCCAGAACCTGATCATCGGGAAAACGATGAATGACTTGATTGCCAATCGAGTTCGCTGGCAATTTTTCCTGAATAATGTAGCCGACGATGCGATTAGAATCATCCTGGCTCACCATTATCAGTTCTCCCGGAACAAGCTGCAAGCCAACTTTCTCTGTAAAAACTGACACGGATTCGCGGTACAGTTTCTGATAAGCTTCGGCTTCCTGCGGCGAATTAAACATCGGCATACGCTTGAGAGCGTAAGTTTTGCCATCTTCTGTTTTGGCTTCCAGCACAGTGCTGATTTCTCCGTATCCCAGCACTCGCGCCGGGATTGCGCTTTTTTCGAGATGGCGCAGATTCAGTCCTCGCTCAAATTTACTGAGCCATTGTGCATTTATTTCCATATTTTCCTCTAATTTTTTTGTAAAGATCAATATGTGGGATACATTTTCAGAAAAAGCAGATCCACGATTTTCAAGCAGTCAACTTCAAAACGACATACCCGGAACTCGAAAACCGGAAATCAAAATCAGAAACTAAAGTCACTCCGTCACATTGAGGCGATCATTTTCTCTAATTGAAAAAGCGCCCGATCCACAGTTTCTAAAATTTCCCGCGCCAGATTTTCTTCGATGATGAGCGGCGGCAGAAATTGCACCACGTGCGGATCGTTGTAAGCAAAAACCGCGAGCATTCCCTGATCGAAAGCGGCTTTGGAAAAAACTTGTCCTAAGCGGGCGTCGGTCAATTCAATTCCCATCATCATGCCCAATTGACGCAATCCCACTAAGGTGTGCGGGTGATTTTTTTTCAAATCTTCAAACCCCACCTTGAAAATGTCCGCGATTTCTTTAACATGATTGAGAAAATTTTTGTCAGAAGAAACCTCCAGCACTTTCATCGCTACGCCGCAGCCGACTTCCGCGCCGCCGAAAGTGGAAATGTGAATGAACGGATCTTCGTGAAAAACCTGCTCCAACTCCGGCCTGAAGCACGTCGCTGACATGGGATAAATCCCGCCGGACAGACCTTTGCCAATCACGACAATGTCCGGCACAAAGTCGAAGTGTTCAATTGCCCAGAGTTTCCCCGTGCGCCCGAGACCTGATTGGACCTCGTCCATGATCATGAGCGCGCCTTTGCTGTCGCAAATTTCTCGCGCCTGTTGGAAATAATCGCTGTCAGGAATCGGCATGCCCAACGTCGCGGGAATGGTTTCAAAAATGACCGCCGCCGTATTTTCGTCGATGTTTTTCTCCAGCGCCGGCACGTCATTGAAAGGAATCTGCTGGAATCCGGGCGGCATGGGTCCGAACGGAGCGCGATATTTTTCATCGCCAGCAGCCAGCGCAAAACCGGTGTGCCCGTGATAGCCGCCTTTGGCCGAAATAATTTTTTCGCGGTGTGTGTAGCCTCTGGCGACTTTAATGGACAAATCGATTGCCTCACCGCCACTGACGCCAAAAACCGTGTATTGAATATCGCCGGGCATGAGTTGCGCTAACTTTTCCGCCAACAGCGCGCGCTGTTCGCTGATAAGATGATGATTGCCGATGTCCAGTTCGCGCAGACTTTGCTCCAGCGCAGAGATAATTTCCGGATTGCGATGCCCTAAATTGAAAACACCGCCGTTGCAATGGCAATCGATGAGACGCTTCTCGCCGCGCAGGTCAAACAAAAAAGCGGTTTCGCGTTTCCCAAGAACAAAATCGATGCCGGAATTTTTGAAAAATTGAACTTTTCCTGAAGAGACAAATTGAGAGAAAGAGAGAAAAACCTGATCTGCAGAAAGACGACCAATGAAGGGTGTCGTTTTGTTCACTTGATTCCTCCGCGTTTCAAATTTTAATGAACTGTGTGATTCCTTCAGGGAAATTGCAAATAAACAACTTCCGCCTGTTGGAATATTTCGTCTAATATTTGTTTCCAACCGCCCAATTGTTCCTCAGCGTGACGAACTTCGCGAAGCTTGGCTTTGGTCTCGGGATTTTCCGGTACCATGTAGCTGCAACAATCATCAAAGGGCTCAGTGGAAACATCAAAAGTGTCTATTTTTCTCGCCAATTCAATAATTTCCTCTTTGTCCATGCCGATGAGCGGGCGAAATATCGGCATGGACACAGATTCCGACGTCGCGACAATATTTTCCAGCGTCTGGGAAGCGACCTGACCCAAACTTTCTCCGGTAACTAACGCCCCGGCGCGCTCTTTTCTGGCGACCATTTGCGCGAGCCGCAGCATCATACGCCGATACAAAATGAGCCGTAATTTCATCGGCGCGTTGAGAATTATTTTTTCCTGAATGGGAATTAACGGCATCAAATAGACAAGCGTCTGGTATTGGTATTGCGTCAAATTTTCTGCCAATTTTATGGCGTTGTGATATGAGGCCTTGTTGGTCATCGGAAAGCTGTGAAAATGCACAAAAATGACGCGCGCGCCGCGTTTCATTATCAGATACGAAGAAACCGGGGAATCAATTCCCGCGGACAAGAGACTGACGACTCTGCCGCTGGCGCCCACTGGCAAGCCCCGTTTGCCCGGCTGTCGATCAAAATAGAAAAATAATTGTTTGTTGTAAATTTCAATGTGGCAGGTCAATTCCGCATTCTTCAAATCAACCGGCTTATGCAGTTCCTCATGGATCCTGGTACCGACGATACGATTAATTTCCGGAGAGGTCATGGGAAATTGTTTGTCGGAGCGTCGCGTGCGGACACAAAAAGTGGAAAAATCCTGGGTTTTAATTCGTTCAAAAATTTGCTCTTTTAGCTCATCAATATTCGCAGAACCGGGGTAGGCGAGACTGAAATGAGCGATGCCCATCACCTTTTTCAAACGATCGACAATCAATTCGACCGGCGAATCCTGGTTCAAATACAACAAAAAGCGCCCGTAATCTCGTTTTAGTTCTCCAATTTCGACGTCTTTAAGCGCCTTTTTAATATTTGATGCTAATTTTTTCTCAAAATAGCCGCGATTTCCCTTTTTGAGCCCGATTTCGCTGTAGTGTATTAAAATTAGAGACTTCTCTGCTGCACTTTTTTCCATCAACCAATCGCCCTGATATCATTTTTTTCAGAATCACCGAATAATAAACCAATCAAATGAAAAAAAAGGAGTTCATCCCGCGACAAACTCCTTTTTGAATCACAACTCTTTTCACTTATGATCTTTTTCGCAATGCGCTTTTTTTGAAAAAAGCTACCCTCTTTTTCTTTGAATTCAAATCCAACTTTTTCAGCAATCTCACCACCTGAAACCAACTGAGCTTCACATTCTCGTATTTGGGCGTATTCAGTTCTTTCATGATTTTAATACTGCCGTTGTCCGGGTTCTCCATCACCAACTGTTTGATCTTCTCTTCAACGCTTTTATCTTCCACAACGGGACCGGAAATTTTTTCAATATCCGACTCCAACGCGACGGGCTGTCTTTCCGCTGAAGTTGATTTCGCAGAACTCGGTTTTCTCGTCGGGATCGGTTGCTCCGGAGTAACCACTATGGGTCTTCCGCCTTGATCCTTATCAAAATCAATTATTGCCTCATCGATCGTCTCGAAGGCGCGCAAAATAAAATTGAATTCCAGAAGTTCGAACACTTCGTACACATCCGGAATCATACCGACCAACTTAAGATCACCGTTTTTCTCTCGAATCCCTTTAATTTCGCTGATAAAAATTCCCCAACCGGCGCTGCTGATGTAATCAACAGTTTTAAGGTCAATGATTATTTTGTATTTTCCTTGCTGTAACAGTTGCTCGAGAGAGTGCTCCAGTTCTGCAGACGTTGTTGTATCAATGTATCCACCGACTTTTATTATCGAGATGCTGTGATCAACTCCTGCTTGTTTTACAGATAATTGGATACCTTCCATTTCTCTCTCCTGCCGTAGTGTCTTGATAAACTAGTTATTTTTTAATATAAAAGAAAATTCTTAAAAAGTCAACAAAAAAATAATTCCATAAATAACAATAACTTTTTGAAAAAAATGTTGATCAACTTAGGTCACGTTATTCTTCAATAATTCTTTTGCTTCGCGAATGTGCTCCAAAATATCCTTCCGCTGAGGATCAAGGCGCGTGACCATTTCCCATTCCTCAATTGCTTCGTCAAATTTTCCCTGATTCGCATAAATCACGCCTGTATTTTCATAAGAATCCGTATCCCGAGGATCCAGCTCTTTCACCTTCTGATACGCGCTAATCGCCTCTTCGATTTGTCCCAAATGATAATGCGCGTTGCCTAAAATAGAGTGAACTTCTTTAAAATCAGGATATTTTTTCAAAACTTTTAAAAATTCAGTCACTGCTAACGCATAATTTTTCTCACGATACGATTTTAAGCCCAACAATAAATTTTTATCCTCGCGCATGTCGTCGCTTCGCGCTTTATTTGAATCCTTTTCTCTGGCAATCTCCCGCTCCATCTCGTCGGCAAAATTCATCGCTTGCAAACTTGAATCGTCTTTCCGCTGAACCAATACATCCGGGCTTTCTTCAATTACGCTAATATCCGCGGTTAACTCTTCCAGTAAATCGGCAAAGCCAAACGAACTTTTTTCTTCACTTCCTTCGTCTGCCATATTTTGGTCGGTTAAAACGGGCGCCGAAGCAATCTCATTCATCAATTCAGGAAAATCATCGTCAGCAACTAAATCTAAAAACGACTCATCGTCGATTTCGTTTTCTTCGTTGCTTTCGGGCGCGACCTCCTCAAATTCATCAGAAACGGTTTCCTTTAATAACTCATCTCTGAAACTGGTTTCTTCCGACAGCAAATCAAAAGCATCTTCTTTCTCCGCATCTTCCGCCACATCTGCCAAAATCTCGTCCATGTCAATGGTGGTCGGAATTTCAATGGACGCTAAATCATCTTCCGGCGCAGCTTCCGCGTTTTTGTCTTTTTCCTCCACATCTTCCTCGAAAACGACATCTTCTTCCAATTCTTTTTCCCAAATATCGCGAAAACTCATATCCTCATCATCTACCGTTAATTCTTCCGCGCCTTCTCCGGCCGCTTGAAGCAAATCATCCACATCAGCAGTCAGACTTTTTCCTGTCTGCTCGCTCTTATCAGAAGTTGATTCTGCTTTTATCTGACTTTCGTCCAATTCCTCGCTAAAAAACTCATCGCTTTTTCCGTCTGACTCTTTTGAAATTTTTTCGTCATCTTGAGTTTCTGGTTCGCGCCGTTGACGATGTTTCTTTTTCAGCAGATCTTCCAACGGCATCGCCATTAAACTTTGCAAATAGAAATCATCTTCCAAATCATCAGGTAAATTTTCTTCAACTTGCTGAACGACTTCCTCTGCGGGCGAGTCAACGGACTTTTCCGACGCCGATATTGTCGGTCGCAACGGAGGCGCTTCCGGTTCTTCGGGCAGCGGCTCTTCGTAGTTTTTATTTAAAATAATTTTTCCGTCCAGGGTCAACATCGGCGTTCCCGGTGGCTTCATTCGTCTTTTTCTGCCTGAACGCGCCACGTACGCTTCACGGAGTTGACGCGTGTTCAAGCGGCTACGCACCAATTCATCGTAAATTCTATTTTCGTTTATCTCCGAAAATCCGTACTGTTCGGTACGTAACTCTTCACTGATTCGTTTCGCCCCGTACTCCGGATGTTTTTTAATAATATCATAAATCTTTGTTTTTTCCTCAATGCTCATGTGCTTCGCTTCAACAGCAATCGTTTCGTCCAACTCAAAAGCGTCAACGCCTTCTTCCTCGAATATTTTTTTGTATTTATTGTAATAGGCGTAAACCGTAATCCCGCATTCTTCACAGGCGTCGCGAATATTGCGTCCCTGCAAAATCATTTTATGCGCTTTCTGCGCCCGTTTTAATTCAATTTTTTCCGGTGAACTTGTCTCTTTGATGGCAACCAGCGTAATATCATCGTTTTGCTCGTGTCCTTCTGTGAAAGTGTGAATTTCTTCGCGTAACTTTTCGATAAAATCATTGGTGCCCAAATGGCCATAATCGCGAACGACCTGCAAAAATCGTTCTTCGCCAAATAATTCGCGGCGATTGTTCAT
The DNA here is from genome assembly GCA_013152715.1 of Calditrichota bacterium. Classification (NCBI taxonomy): domain Bacteria; kingdom Pseudomonadati; phylum Calditrichota; species Calditrichota bacterium. The sequence continues at coordinate 71,051 of JAADFU010000002.1, read as the reverse complement.
CGCTTCTGTGACGCCATCGGTGTAAAGAATCAAAATATCATCTTCCGCCAACTGAATCGTATCCGACTCGATAGATTTCTTGAATAGACTCGCATCAGGCAAAGAAATACCTACCGGAAATCCTCGCGGATTCATGTAATATGTATTGTTTGTCGATTTGCGGAATAAGATCATCGGATTATGACCGGCGCTGGCATAATTTATCCTGCGACGACGCGAGTCAATAATGATGTAAAACAGTGTTACGAACATTCCTTTTTTCATATCTTTCACGACGAAATCATTCACTCGCGCCAAAACTTCAGACGCGGATTTCAGCGACCGCGCCTCAGTGCGCAATGCCGTGCGGATCATCGTCATGATCAAGGACCCGGGAACGCCCTTTCCGGAAACATCGGCGACGACAATGCCTAAAGTGTCTTTATCGACTTCAATAAAATCGTAGTAATCACCGCCGACTTCTTTAGCTGCCTCGTAAAAAGAAGCGATTTGATATCCTTCTAATTGAGGCACTTCCGCCGGCAGTAGCGTTTGCTGAATGTCCTGCGCCAACTGCATTTCTTTTTGGATACGTTCTTGCTCTGCTAAATTCTTTTGCGAATTGCGCAAGGTGTCGGTAATATCGCTGAACGCTTTGGCGATTTCCCCGACTTCGTCATTGGCTTCAAAATCAATCTCATCTCTGACATCGCCGCTGCCCAATTCTTTGATCCAATTGGCAAGCTTTCGGAACGGGTTTAAGATGACGTAAACCAAAATAATTATGCCGACATAGCCAAAGGCTAAAATTAATAACGCGAGCTGCAAATCCCTGAATCTTAATGCCCATATCTGGTTCAAAAGATAACTTTCTTTGAACTCATAATATACATTGCCAACTTTCATTCCCGTCAAATCGTAAACAACGTCATGGACGAAACTATAAATTTTTTCGCCGTTCTCATCTTCGTAAGAAATAAGTCCGTCTCGTTCTATCTTTTGATTCTTGGGCAACCGGAAAATTTGCGAAAACAATTTTTCGTCAGTACTGTTTATTACGTTATCGCCGGCATCAGTGACAACAACGCGGTACATGTTCTTTTGATCTTTTGTCAGTTCCCTGACTTTTGCATCTACGTAAACCGGATTTAAATCAATTTCTCCCTCTTTTAACACCTGATTTGCAATTAATTGCGTGACTGGTCTTTCTTTTTGAACAAACTCATTGAAAACCACGCGGGAACGATGAAAGAAAAAATAGGTGTAACTCAAAACCAGCAGGGTCGTCAAAATTCCGGCAGCGATGGCGGTATATCTGGTTTTCAGACTTCCAGGCAGCGTTGGCGTTGGTAGTTTCTTCTTCTTTTTCGTCACCGTCTGGCGGTATTTTGTCAGACGAAGTTCATTTCCCTCTTCGGTGTGGCGATAATCGATTTCGTCGATCAATTTGCGAATGATAAAAATACCCAGACCGCCCTTTTTGCCGATATCCACGTAGCGTTTCAAATCCGGATCTTTCACGCGGGAGGGATCAAAAAATTTACCCTGATCAATGAGAAGCACAGTCATGCTGTTCTTTTTGATGATCACCCGCATTTTAATATTACCTTCCCAGTCGCGGTAGGCGTGTTTGATAATATTTGTGGCGGCCTCGTCGATGCTCAGTTTGAAAGCATTGATCACTGTATCCGAGAAACCGTGCTTTCTGCCAGCTTTGGTGACAAAGTTTCGCAGTTCACCGAGATAGTCAATGTGAGCGGGGACCTGAATTTCTTCTTTGATAACGGATTTGAACACGCTTGCTTCCTCTAAATTTTACGGCTGTTTGGGACTTCTTTTGAGCTGCTCGATTTTTTCCCGAGCCATGTCAATACTGTCGAGAATAAATTTATTGTACGGCTGCTGCTGTTGCAGATCTTCCCAAATTTTCAAGGCTTCTTCATATTTTCCGGCCCGAAACGCGCGAATTCCTTCCAGAAAATGTTCTTTCGCGGCACCTGTCAAAGGCTCTTTCTTAGCATTGGCGCGCGCTTTGGCATCGAAAAATGCCTTTTTAACATTTTCGTTGTTCGGTTCGTAAGCAAGCGCTTTTTGAAAAGAGTTCATGGCTTTTGTCCAGTCTTTCATGCGATAATAGCGATAACCTTGCTGATACAAATCATCAAAATTCAGCCGCTTGTCATACTGAGTCACTTTTTGATCAATCATTTGTATTTTCTTCTCGTCGGGATTTAATCGGCGCGCGCTGTCTAAAACGCGAATCGCGGCATAATAATTTCCTTTTCTCGCCAATTGGTCCGCGCGATTGATCAGCGATAGCAATTTCCGCTCCAGATCCGCCTTTGCCTTCGCGATGTTCTCTTTGGCAATGGGATTATCCGGCGCAATTTCCAACATCATCTGCCATTGTTCGATGGCTTTGTCATATTCTTCTTTTTCAAAATATGCCAACGCTTGCTGGTGAAGTTGGTTGAGACGAAGTTTTTGCTCTTCCCGCTTTTGTTCTTCCGCTGTTTTCGCCTGGGCAATACGCACCTGCTCTGCTAACTCCTGCAAACTTTTTTGTTGCGCTAAATCTAAAAGCTTCTCTGCTTCAGCAATCACCAAATCTTCTGGCATTTCACTTTTATATTTGACGACAAAATTAAATTCGCGAATAGCACGCGCATAGTCAGCCGCTTCCATATATTGCTTGCCTTCCTTCATCGATTCGGCAATTCGCTGCTGCCGCTCCATGTAAAGCTCTTCGTTCACTCTTTGTCGTATTTCTTGCAACCGTTTTTCTTCCGCAATGCGAATTCGCTCATCTTTGGATTTTCCGATGCGAACAGAAAATGACAGGCGATGACTCGCCGAAATCTCATTTTCAGCAAATTTGCCATAAGAATAATCCAATTGAAATCTATTAAAAACAGCACCGGCGCCGAAAGAAATTTGATTGTTGTTCACGCCAACGCGCAGCATGGCGCGGTTTTGAAACACATACTCTGTGCCCACATGAAATTTCATCGGCACATTTTCACCCTGCTCCAGATCGAAAAACAACGTCAACTGCGGACCCCACTCGGTCGTCAAAAATGGTTTTGCCACGCCAATTCTGAAATCAACCGGAATAATATCGGTCGCAGTTCCTGCTTTTAATCTCGGTCCCACTAAATTTTGCACAAGCATTCCTACGCTCAATCCGCTCAGCAGCGGATGCGTGAAATCAGGACGGTACAGAAAACCGAAATCTGCTCCCACGCCAGTGGCAGTGAACCCTAAAAAATTCTGATGCTGAATTTTTAAATTGACGCCGATTGATAAATTCCAGGGCAGTTTTCTGCCGTAGGACAATAAAAATAATTCCTCCGAAGCCGAGCGAACGCCAAGTTTCACATTTTGCTCATCGGTCTCATCGATATCGCCCAAACCATAGCCAATGATACCCATCCCGAACGAGCCAAAGCTGAGAGTCGGATGCACATAACCGAGAAAATAATAATTTGTGCCTGCCAGCAAATTTGTGTAAAACATTGATGCCTGCTGATATTGGATGTGATCTAAACCCGCCGGATTCCAGTAAATCGCCGACGCGTCAAACGGCATGGCGACGTATGCGTTTCCCAGCGACAACGCCCGTGCGCCAATGCCAAGATTAAAATTTGGCTGCAATCCGGCGGAGCCGTTCTGCGCCAAGGCCGCTGATATGAGTCCGAAAATCACACCCAAAACAATCAATATTCTGGAGGAAATTATTTTACGATTCATTTTTTTATTCCTGACTTTATTTCACGACAGCTATTTTGGTGATAGCTTCCTTTCCGTCCCCCGTGGAAATTCGCGCCACATAAATGCCATTTAAAACGCGTTTCCCGTTTCCGTTTCTACCGTCCCAGATAATGTCTCCATTGTGCAAGCGCTGCTGCCCCTGGGGCTGCGCTTCCGAATAGTTCACTTTCCACACCAAGTCTCCGGTCAAAGTGTAAATTTGAATGGAAACGCGCGTATTCTGCGGCAAAAAGTACACAAACTTTGTTTCAGGCCGTGTCGCTGAGCCGAACGGATTCGGGTAGTTAGAAAATGATTTTTTCAAATCCGCATCCACCAAAACCGTGCTTTGTGACGCCAAATTTAGCGCCTCGCCGGCTTCACCGGCATCGGTCTGGATGATGGGCTTGATCCCCGAACCGGCAATGTACATAGTCATTGCCTTGGTGGAATCAATCGCCAGATGAAAATCTCCCACAGCAGCGTTGCCAGCGATGTCTGCGACAAAATCAATGATATTTTCCTCGCCGGATTTCAGAGAATCCGGATTGGAAAAATTGAGCACAATGGGATTTAACGATGGCACATTTGTCAAATTCACAAATACCCGCTGGTGATCTTCGCCATCGACCGCAGCGAGTCGCGTTAAAACAGCGCTCGGATTTTCAATGAGCTCATCGAACCTGTTTTTTAACTTTAGTTTAACGCCAGAAAAGATAACATTGTTCGATAATGCGTCTCCGGAAACGTCAAACTTCAACCGCAGTAAGACCACGTTTTTTCCGCCTCGCGCCTGAGTGTTTGCTCCCGACTGCGGTAAAACAGAAATCGTCACACTTTTTTCTTCTGTGGTAATCGGAATGGCGACGACCTTAGCTGAAATTGCTTCCAGCGCTACTGGTTCGTTGGTGTTTTCATCGTCTGGCGGCGCAGTCAGCTCGATCAAAATGTTCGCCGGGTCCTGCTTAGTTATCGGCGCGCGTATTTTCCATTCGATGGATTGGTCTGCCTTCACTGTTTTCGTGCGGCTGCCCGTGATTGTGTATTCTCTGTTTTGCGGCAAAGTCAGCGTTGCCGTGTAATTTCCGATCGCCTGCGCCTGGCCGGAAAAAGTCAAATAGGTGCTGATGGTAAACTCTTCTCCAGGAGAAACAATATTATCCTGCGCGCTCGGCGGAAATAAAATTACGCCGTTAAGCTGAATCTCGGCGCGGTCCACAACATCCACTTCGATGCTGTCCGACGCCAGAGAAATCGGCGCACCGCTATTGGCATCCGTCGCTTGAATGTTCAGCCAAAGAGGCAGATTTTGTCCGCCGACTTCCGGTGCTCGAATTGTCCAGCTCACAATTCCCTGTTCGGTTTGCGACTCCGGCTGTTTGGGATTCGTCTCTGAAGTCGTGAACCCTTCCGGCAATTGCAGCGTCACCGTCGGATTTGTGCGGCAATTTTGCCAATCCAATTGAGCTTGCACGAGAAAATTTTGCCGCGTCGACAATACTTTGTCCGTCGCCCCTGACGGCGACACAATTGTAAAATCAGCAACTTCCACATTGGCGCTGGCAACCGTTTCCACGTAAAAATCGAGCCGGGACTGCCCACTCCACAGTTCTGCCAGCGAATTTGTGTTCTCATCCGAAGGCACCGCCTCCATGAAAATTGTCAACGGACGCTTTCCGGTTTCCACATCCGGCGCTTTCAAACGCCAGACTACCGGCGAATCCACGGAAAAATTCTTGATCAACGACTCCGTGGTCGTAATGCCGGTGGAGCCAAAATTTACCCTCAGCGCCGCCGATCCGGTAACGCGCGCTTGGTTCGGATTTTTGCTTTTCACCATGACGCTCAAATCAAATTCCTGGCCCGCGGAAAGCGTTGATTGTGTCTGCGAAGGCCAAGACACCCAGATGTCGTCGAATACCAAAATTGCATGAGGCACAACTGTGACCGCAAAACTATCGACAAACGCATCTGACCGCCCATCCGTCTTGCCGACAATCGTTGCTTTTATCCACTCCTGCTGCGTTGTCGCAGCAATTGGGGCAATAACCTGCCATTGAACTGAATTTCCCGGCAGCGATTTTGTCGAATCTTCTCCGATTAAAAAACCGAATCCCGGCGGCAACGACAAGGACGCGCGCACGCTGTCCAGATTTTCCGATACTTTTGCTTTTAATTTTACTGTAAAATTTTGCTCGGTGGACAAAGTATCATCCAAAGCTCCTGCCGGCGATATAATTTGAAATGTTTCAACTTGAATATTTGACGGAACGGTTTTGACGATCAAATTCTCAAACGGATTTTGCACTTGCGCCGGAAGCTGCGTATTTTTGTCCCGCGGCGGCTTGAAAAGAACAATTTTTATCGTATCATTTTCTGATGCTTCTGCGGGCGGCTGAATTTCCCAGTTCAATTCCCCACCGACAACGAATCCGGTTGTGTCCACGGCAACCGTTGTCTGCCCCTTCACAATTCCATACCCGGGAGAGACGCGAATGTACAATTTTCCGCTCTCATCCACATCAGCCGAGCCGACATTGGAAACCATCAATTTTAATTGGCCGTTCTGCCCGCCGGTAAAAACCGATTCGTAGCTAATGACATTTATTTTCATATTCGCGGCATTGTGCACTTTTACCAGAGCCGTGGAATCTGAGGCAGCGCCGATTATCGCCGGCAATTGACTTTCATGAGCTTCCGCGGAAACGATTGTTGCCGAAAAAATGACCTGATCACGCACCTCGTCCGCTGTGAGGTGGAAAGTTGCCGTGGAATCTCCGCCTGGTTCAATGAATTGAATTGTTGTCGTCTGATCTGAATAGCCGGGCGCATCGGTGGAAATTTTCACAATGACACTATCCACCTGCTCGGCGCCGCTATTGCGGATTTTAGCGCGCACTAAAAATTCCTGCCCCACATTCAGATGCCCCACGCCAAAAGCGTCGATGTTCGGACACATCGGCTCAGTCACATCAACGTAAATATCCGCCGATGGTATGACGTAAATGTGCGTCGAATCTGTCAAAGAAAAATCCGACACGGTATTTTTATATTTTCCGAAAAGATTCACTTTTATCGTTACCGATCCCCCCTTAAACCCGGTTTTTGAAATACGAAAAGCAAATTGATCCTTTTCGCCGCCATTCAGCGACAAAAGTCCGTTATTCTCCAAATTATCCGGGGGAATCAGACTGTAATCTTCCTGAATTTCGCCGTCAATGTAAAATTGAACGTCTGTCTTTTGCGGCTTGTCGAAAACCAACCCGCCTTCTCCGCTATTAATCACGTCTAAATAAAGATACCATATTGTTCGACTCAAAGCCTTCACCGTGTCGGCGGAAACATAAACACTTTCCACTTTTGCAATAGCCGGTAGTTGCACTGTCGCCACGGCTGTGGAGTCGTCCGCCGGTAAAATCGTCGCCTTGTCTTTTTCCGGCGTATTTTCAGCTACCAAGGAATCAATCGTCGCGGTAAAAATTTCATCAACAATTTTCCCGGAAAATGCCCGCACATCAAAATTAACAGTGTCGCGTTCGCCGGATTTTATTCGTTGCGCTGTCTGATTTGGAACGAGCACGGTTGAAACACTGTCGCTCGTCAACGAGAGAAAAACTTTCTGCGCTGCATCTTCTCCAATATTCTCCAAAATCACTGAAACGGGAAATTGTCGATCGGTATCCACAAAAGGCGCATTTGCCGCCATGTTTTTCACTGATAAAATCTTCACCGCCGGGGGTAACTCGACAATTAGTTTTGTCGTATCCAGAGCTTGCACCAGCCGATGGCTGTTAATCTCTCGCGCAAAAACATGGGCAAAAACATTGCGCGTTCCGGGTTTGGTCCCCGTTGTGTCCACCGTAAAAATCAAACTATCCGAATCGCTGCTTCCGAGCACAAAATCTGCGGAACCGGCAAAGTGCACCGGTGCAGTTACGCGATAATTTGTATCATTACCAAAAGCAACAAACTCGCCCAGCCGAGTCGAATCCATCGCAATATCGCCGCCGCCGTTGTTGGTGATGCCCAGGGTAATCGTCCACGGCTGCGTTTGCCCGACAGTAACCTCATTCTGCGACAGATGAATAAAATTGATCGATATTTCCGCTTCAGATTGAACCGTCACTCCCGTCGCCGTCGATTTGACAATTTGTCCGCTGATTTTGTCATTCAGGAAAACTGTACCTTCGACAGTCACAATTCCCAGCGATGTACCGGTAGTATCAACGGTAACAGTCAAAGTGTCCGTCGCTCCGGTGCGCAAAGTGTCATCTCCGCTGTGCAGAAAAGAAACCGGTTTGCTCACGCGATATTCATCGGAAATCGCCTGGCCTCCCAAGGTAAAATTTACCACCACACTATCCAGCAGCAAATCAATTCCGCCGCGATTCTCCACGACCATTTGCAAAAACCAGTCTTCTGTCTGACCTCGCGTAACAGTGAATTGGCTTGCTTTGAAATCAACGATTTCCACGTCAGATGCCTGTCGCACCCACCAGCCGTCATATTCCGGCTCGAAAGACTGGAAATTGACCGCATCGCCACTATTTTCATCTGTGGCGACAATCTCGCCGGACAGAGCAATCGTGTCAATTGTGGCATTTGTCCCGGCAGCGACAGTGTAATTTAACGTTGCAACTGAATGGCCGTCAATTTTCTCCACATTTGACGGAAACGAAATTTGTCCGTATTCATCTGTCACATCGAAATTATTTCCCACTGCCCAGAAAAAAAGACTGTCCGTCTGAATCAGCGCCGGGGCATCGCCGGTATTACGCACTGTTGCGCTCACCGTGGTGCTCGTTCCCTGAATGACGGTATCCACGTAAACGGAAATATTTTCCAGAATCAAATTGGGGGCGATCTGCACTAAAATTTGATCGACCGTGCTCGCCGAATCGTCGCGAACAGTTTCGCCGTTCAGTGTCCCAACGACGTAGCCATCAATGGTAATAGGCTCTGCCGGCGTGTCAGCAAGTACGTCAATTTCAAAACTAATTGTCTCTTGCGTTTGTGCGATAATTTTGCTTATTGTATCCGTTCTGGCAATGGTAAATTTATTTGTCAAAAGCGAATATGTCGGCGCTGGACCCCAAAATTCCAGGCCCGCGGCATCGACTGAGATGTCCAACGTGCCCCTGTTTTGCACCACCATGTTGACAGGAATTTTTTTCTGTCCCTGAGTCGCTTTTTCTGCGCCAGCCTCAATGGAAACAATATCCAGACCGGAAATGATCACCAGGGTATCGCCGAAAGCGCTTCCCTCGCCGGCGCTGTGAGCAGAAACAAGCGCGGCGCCGCCTTCGGACGATCCGTTTAATTGAAAATAGAGGCGACTGTAAGAATTTGTCGCAATCCAATGTCCGTCTAAATCGGGCTTCTCGTCAGGCGTTGTGATCGTACCCGCAGTAGTGGTGACGATAAAATATTTTCCGGCACCGACGTAATTTCCATCTCTGTCGGTAATTTTATCCGATAAAATCATGGAAAATGAGTCCGGATGCGCGGCGATAATTGCCGGATTCGGATGCAGCTCCATTTCACCGTAGGGTGCGCCCGGACTGACGGTAATTGTTCCGGTCGTCGCGTGCAAAGAGTCATTGTAAGCGGCCAAAATATGGCCGGAAACGCCGGACAAATCCGCATCGAAAGCAAACATGGTATCTGAACCGGTTACGGCAGGAGACAGGGCGCCGTCGGAACTCCAGTCCACAACAACCGTCCCCACGAAATGATCCGCTGCGTCAAACCCAGCGGCGTATAGCTTGAGCGTGTCGTCTGTGGTTGTGTTCAAGTCTGTGACTTCATTGCCGAGACCGTCGGGTTGGTCGAGAATTTTTATTGTGGCAATGGAAGCAACCGTGAACGTACCCGTCAGATCTGCCACCAGACCGATGCTGTCCGCTCGAATTTTTCCCGAAGAAAGCGGCGTCTCCGCCTGAAACAAAGTTGAATTTCCGAGTGCCGGTGACGGCGCATCCAAATTTCCGTCGGCGCTCCAATCTGCTGTCACTTCTCTTACATAATTTCCCCATTGATCATAGCCGGCGGCGTAAAGCCGAAGTTGATCGTGGAGGTTGAAATTTAAATCGCCCACTTCAACGCCCAGTCCGCCGGGATTGTCTCGAATGACAATTTGATGTACTGCAGACGGCGCAACGTTAAAAAAATTGGCGTTACCTGTTTTTCCGCTCGCTGCATGTGTCGCCGTAATTAAATTGTCCTGGCCGGATTGAAAAATAGCAACATTTTCACTTCCTGTTCCCCCGGCCAGAGTTAAGCTGGTTGGGGAGAGCGTCCCTGTTTTGTCCGAAAGCGTCACGTCGTCATTAAAAGAAGAAACTACATTTCCAAAAGCATCGTGAGCATGAACGGTAACGGAAAAATTTACACCCGCCTCTTGAGCGCCAATTGTCTCAAAAGTAAAGTGGTCAAGATCCGCGGCAGCGACTTCGAACGAATTCGACTCGCCGGATTTTTCACTGTCGGAAACAAACAATTTATCGCTGGCAATGGCTTTGGTAATGGTAATCGTGCCCGACCATTGACCGTTAGTGAAATTTTCTGTTTGTGTCGGTGAAACGGTGTTAGTCAAATCCGCCACATCCACTTTTCCGGTGAAAGATTCGACCAGATTATTTTCCGTATCCAACGCCTGAATAGTTACGCCGAAAGCCTGTCCAGCTTGTTGAGGTGTTGCAATGGCGCTGATTGAAAAATGGTCCAGGGCTCCGGCTGCCACGTCAAAAACAGTAGATGTTCCATTTTCGCTGCCGGCAAATTTTGTCACTGTAATTTGATCATTGGCATAGGCAGAGCGAACCTTCACGTTTCCCGTCCATTGTCCGCCAATGAAGTTGGCGCTTTCTACTGGCGTAATCGTACCGCTCAAATCGCTGATCGAAACTTTACTCGCAAAATCCGTAACCGTATTATCCCAATTGTCTTGCGCCACAATGGTAATGGAAAAATATTCCCCAGCGGTCTGCGGCGAAGCAATAGGATTGATATAAAATTTGGCCAAATTGCCGGCATTGACATTGAATAAATTCGATTGACCGGATTTTCCTGAAGCGCTGTGCGTCGCCGTAATGTAATTGTCTGTCTGGCTACTGGTAATTGTAACGCTCTGGTTTAACAATTGTCCGCTGGAAAAATTTGCTGATTCAATATCCAGTGAACCAGACAAATCGGTAAGCTGCACTTTATCATTGAAAGTGGTTACTTGATTTTCAAATTGATCATACGCTGTAATGTTCACCGAAAATGGTGTTCCGGCAATTTTCGGGCTGGAAATATCATCAAAAACAAAATGGTAGAGCGCCGCCGGCAAAACATCAAAATCAGCCGATTGTCCGCTCTTGTTGTTGTAGGTTACTGTTATTTTGTTCGCTGTCATTGCTTTCTGGAATGTCACATTCAAAGTTACACTGCCGCCAACAAAAGCTCCGCTTTCTGTCGGCGAAATAGTTCCTGTGTCGTCAAGCAGCGAAACAGATGCCGTGTGCGATGTTACCAAGTTGTCGTACGCATCTCTCGCAGAAATTATAATCGAATAATCCTGTCCGGCCGTAGCATTTCCGGAAACGTCGACTTGAAAATGCTCCAGACCTGCCGGCGTCAGCACAAATCCGTTATAAACGCCGGAATCAATAGAATCTCCTGCCGCAGTTTTGGTCACGAAAGCAAAATTATAACTGCCGGCACCGGTCGCATTTCCGACCATCGCCAGACTGATCGCCACCGAGACTCCCTGTCCCACCTCATTTCCTGTACTGTCACGAGTCACCGTCACGATCTGCCCGTTTATTTCCGGAACCAAAAATCCACCAGTCAAATTGGTATCTTGCGACGACACCACTTCCACGCCGGAGACATTAAATCCGGCAGGAAAGTAAAACTCAATTTTTCCGTCCGCAGGTATGCCCTTAACTGTATCGTTTCCCGCGCCTGTTGTGAAATAAAATCGGTAAATTGCCGCTTCGCCGACAGAATCATCTGAAGCAGCCACGGTGATACTGCTCAAATTTCCCGTCGCGAACGCCGCGTTCGTCAATCCCAAAACAACAATTGTGATAAAACTAACCCACAGATGTCTCATTTTCATCAGATGCAAATTCCAAAGTTAGCGATTAGCAGTTCGTGTGAGCGCCCCCCGATGCTTTTTTTAATGTCTGTTTGTTTTATTAAAAATTATTTTTTTGCTTCAATCGAAATAGTCACGCGCGTTTTTAGCAACACTCCAACGTCACCGCCCTGAATTTCAATGTCTACCGGAAAATCTTTCGCCGCCTGATCCGGATTTTTCACCAGAGCAAATTTTAATTCCACTTTCTTTTTTGCGGGAATTTCTTCGCCCAGTCCGGTGCGGCTGATCGTCAATTTTTGCCCGTCAACTTTTATTTCAAACCCGCCGTTAATTGATGACGACCCGGCGATTTCCGTGTTTGACAGGTCAAAAGCGGCGTCAAATTGAAAAATAAAAACCGCGTCCGCCGGAATGGGTTTACTCAAAGCTAATTTCAGGTAATAAATCGTCTCTGCTTTTTGGGTTGAATCTTTTGGCAACAGAATCGCTTGATCCTGTGCCAGGGCAAATTGCCAGCCTCCCACTGTGAGAAAAACGAGCGCCAACAAGAAAAATTTAAAAAATTTTGTCTCATTTGTTCTAAATGTTTCATTCAGAGACATCAGTTTACTCCTTTAACCTATGACTTTTCACCGTCTCATATAATTCGCTTGTTAAGCCGTTGCAACAAATTGAATAAAAATTGTTCACTCAAACGTCAGTAACCAATTTTTGCAAGAAAACCTTCGCCAAACAACGCATAAGTTTAATAAATTATAAAAGCTATGTACATAAGTAACACTCTGAGCAAAAATTATACCATGTTGACAATTTACTCGCTATGGCTGGCCATTGGATGCGTGCTGAAGGAGATAAAAAGATTGTCGGCAATCCCACATACCCACGATGCAAGCAGAAATTTATGCTACAATTTTCTTACCACAATGACGACTATTTCAAAATTGCGCGCAGTAAAATCAGAAACCCTTTTCCGTCGTTTTCCGCCAATTTTAGATTTTTCTGCGCCCGGGAAAAATCGGAATTGAGAGTTAAAGCATGACGAAATTCCTCAAGAGCATTGAGAAACAGGTTGCGGCATTGAATGAGATAAGCAATTCCCAACTGATTGTGCAAATCGGGATAGTCCGGATATTTTCCCAACAGTTCTTTTAGTTTTGCGGTGTAATCAAGTATGAATTGGTCGTCTTTTCCTTTTCCGCCAAACATGAATTTGAGGTAAAACTCATTTTCTATTTCCGCCTCGGAAGGCCCGTCGCTGTCTTCGGCAGCTTTGTCCAGGGCAGCTAAAACTTTTTCAAAATCATTTTCTTCGATGGCCTCCAGCGCCTTTTGAAGATGCTTCGCTTTGAAAAGAGATCCTTGCTCTAATATCTTTTTCAAATTTTCCTTCGCCGAGTTCAAACGCTCTATTTTCGGGGGCAACACATTATCTTGAAGATTGTCAATAATGGTTTTAAAATAGAGATAACTAATCCAAAACTGTGCTTTGGCGTAAGTTGGGTTTATTGCCAAGGCGCTATTAAATTCTTTCAACGCTTCATGCGGGAGGTTGAGCAAAAAATAAGCATAGCCCAGATAAAAATGAAGATCAGCAAAATCTTTTTTCCTGCTTAATCCTTCAACAAGCGTTTCTTTAGCCTGTTGCAGCAGATTTGCCTTAAGGTAAGAACGACCCAATTGCAAATAAGCTTCCGCAAATTCAGGATCAATCGCGACGGCTTTTCTGAATTCGTCGATGGCTTCTTCAAATAAATTTCGGCTAAAAAATAACAGCCCCAGCTTGTAATTCGACGGCGCATGACGGATGGTGCGAACCTTATCCGAGATGTAAAACATGATCTCAATTTCCTGCATCATTTGACTGTGAATCAGGTCCACTTGTTTGCGAATTTGCGCCGCCGGCTGTGACGCTGATAGTTCCAGATTCTTTTTCATGATCAACCGGCCGTCCTCAAATACGCTGGAAACGGCCTTTTCTGTGGGTTCCATGTACTCAGTCTGGACATGAAAAATCTTTCCGCCGACTTGAACATCGTTGTTAAAGCCGATATTTTCCATCCTCACACCTCGCCTGCAATTAAGTTGTTGAAAACTTTTCTTTGAGTTTCTGGTGCACATATTCAGGGACGAAACAACTCACGTCGCCGTGAAAGCTGGCGACCTCTCTGACAATTTTTGAGTTCAAATAAGTGTAGCGTTCGTTGGGCATCAGAAAAACTGTCACTAATTCTTCCGACAATTTTCGATTGAACAGCGCCATTTGAAATTCATATTCAAAATCAGAAATCGCTCGTAATCCGCGAATTATCGCTACGGCATTTTTTCGCAGCGCATAATTAACTAATAAATCATTAAAGCTATCGAATTCTGCATTTTCAATTTCGCCTGCTGCTTGTTCAGCCATATCCACTCGTTCCTGAACGCTGAACAACGGCTTCTTCGATGGATTTGTTGTCACTGCGACAACAACCTTGTCGAAAAGAGTAGCGGCCCGTTTTATAATGTCAATATGGCCGTTAGTGATCGGGTCAAATGTCCCCGGATAGATGGCTATTCGCACTGATTTCCTCGTTTTTTCGAAAAATGGTGACTGTCGTAGTTCCGTAGTTTTTTTCTCTGATTACAACAAATGAATTCAACGACGGATTAAATTCCTTTTTTGCGTCACGCTCTAAAACAAATAATCCACCATTATTTAGCAAAGAGCTCAGGTCGATTTTCTCCACGAGTGACCCAATCACATTCTGCAAATAAGGTGGATCAGCAAAAATCACGCCAAATTGTTCGTTCGTTTTAATCGCATAGTTGAGATAGCGAAATACATCTGATCGCAGCACGCGGCACTTGTCCGCGAATCCGGTCAACTTTACATTTTTGTAAATGATTGCGACAGCTTCCCGAGATCTGTCCACTAACACCGCTTGCCGTGCACCGCGGCTGAGCGCTTCAATTGACAAATTTCCTGTGCCGGCAAAGAGATCCAGCGTCCTTTGCCCAACAATCTGATCGCCGATAAAATTGAAAACGGATTCTTTTATGCGATCTGACGTCGGTCGAATGGCGCTGCTTTTGGGACAAAATAATGTTCTCCCCTTGCACTGACCGGCAATCACCCGCATAAAAAATCCATAACATTAAGCATTTCTGTACATGGACACATGCAATACCAGCGTCATTTCCGGATTTCCTAACTCCATTTCTTTAGCAATCAAGGAAATTTTGACAAAGCTAATATTCACATTTTCGTCCAATATGTTTTTCATTGTCTGCAACAGATTGCTTTTCAGTCCGGAAATTCGCACCGTCAGCGGCGAAACGGCGAGACCCTTTTCGATTTTTTCAGTTCCCTGAGACAGTTCGAGCAGACGGGCTCCGTTCTGTTCGCAAACACGTTTGAGCAATTGCTGCATTTCAGCCGCGTCCAAAAATCTAGGCGTCGAGGATACTGGCGGCTGTCCGGCGAATTGCCTGCTATCAATTTCCCCTTTAATCAATGCCTGAAAATATTTCTTCCCTTTAATGATTTTGCTACTTCCCGATACTTTTTCCAGATTCGCTGAAGGCATCCGTTGTCGCAAAACCGCGTCAATATCGGAAAGAGTCGTTGCGTCTTCAGACAGTAATTCAAAGATAACTCTGCCGTCGCTGTAAGTGATCATTGTAAAATTCGCCGCAGGAGGAATAGAGTTTACCAATTGATTTATGGTATTGAATCCGCTGTAAGATCTGGTAATTCGATCGAGTATCGTTGCCGGAATAGCTGTTGTCGACATTGACGCTGCTTGTCCCCCCGCCGGGGTGGCAGACGTGTTCGCGCCATCTTCGACTGGAGTCAGGGTAGAATCTCCGGCCGGAATCGCTTCAACTGCCGATTCCATATCTGCGTTATCAACAGACGCGATGCGCTGCGTTTTTGCCGGCTTAAACAAAATATAAGCCGTGATCGCCAATAAGCCCAACACGATGATAAAAAGAACGATCACCCCAACTCTGGAACCGCTTTTGTGGATAACCTTGGTATAGTCTGAATTTTCAAAAGAGTCATTTCGCATAAATGAATTCTGCGAAAAGTCTCCGCTGTCAGCACTATACGCATCCTGAAAATTTTTTTCATTTTCATCCGGCTCAAACTGAGTCTGGTCATCCCCGATCAGATTGATGTCAACCATGACTCCTCCTTAAATCGATTAATTTGAAATTATTCTCATAAAAAAATAATCTTTCAAATATCCCTGGGGTGAATTTTTATGAAGCCAATTAGTCTTTTGTTCGCAGTGCCGACCCCACACAGACGGTAAATGTTTCCGGGTGAACGCTAATTTTTTCATCAACCGTCACTGATTGCGTCATTTTTATATCTCTGAAGGGGTTTACCATATCAATACGAACATTATAGCTATTCCGCAGCATTTCTAAAATATTCTCTCTGACCAAATTACCATGCAAGAATATTCTGCTAATGTTTTCAATTTGATCGCTAAATCGCGAATTCAAAACGAATTTTTTTAATTCTGTAGCAACAATGTTGAACAAATTGTTTTCATCCAAAGAAGAAAACGATTCTATTCGATCTCCGCTTTTCGTGGGTAAAACTTCATGGTAGTTGTAAAATTCTTTCCCTTTGAGCAGCGTAAACTTTATCGCTCGATTGCTGGCATCAACAATTGCCGCATCCTCACCGGCTCTAAGCCCATAATTAAAATCGACGGTCCGAATTGCCGCAAATAAATCCAGATCAATAACGCCCACCGACAATCTACCCGCGCGAAATAGTTTTCGCAATTGCTGAACTATTTTTTCCCGCACTGAAACAATAACTAAATCTTGCTGGTCATCAGCAGCGTTTAGCCGATCAATTTTATCAAAATCGACAATATATTCATCGTCGGGAGAATAGGAAAATTGCTTGACCTCCCAATCGACTTGATCGATTAAATCTTCTTCAGAAAGATCACTATCGATTATTATTTTCTTGATGAGAGCAAAAGAGCTGTCTAAAGCAAAAACAACTTTGTTGAGCCGAATTTGCAAAGCATCCAAAATTTCTCGGATTTGCAGCCCAACCTGCTCAACAATAGAATCGTTCTGAATCGTGAACAAGTTCAGAGGAGACTCCAGAGACGTCTGAAATATTTTTTTGATTCGCACTTGATTTAGCGCGGAACGCTCGACTTCAACATATTTAAAATCATTTTCAGAAACGAATATTCCCGACCTAACTGCTCCTTTGCTCTCTTTCATAGAACTCCCTCTGATTATGGATTTACCAACTGAACCCGCGGTTCAAAGGGAAATTATTTAGTCCAACTTTTCTCGCCTGTTTCTGAAATGCGACCATGGTTTTTCAAACGTAAATGACCCAGATGATATTTTACAAAATCTTTTTTGCTTGCTTCAATATCAGTGGAATCCAATGGACAGGCAATGCTGACGTATTTAATCACCGATGTGTCTGTCACGGTAATAATGTATTCGCGCCCCACAGTCGGACAGGTGACAAAATTTTCTAATGTGTGCGCCACCGCGCTATCGACTTTTTTTGCCCATTCTGCGTTGGTCGCATACAAAGTATCCAACAGAAACCCCGTGGAAACTTCCGGCATCATGCGCGCAAAGACCAATTTGAGAGAGTCGTCATCGCGCATCGGATTGTACAAACTCAGCGCTGGGAATTGTCTTTTCACCTGCTTGAAAACAACAACTTCTGAACTATCGCTTTGGCGCCAGGCCTTGATCGTGTCCGCCAGGTCCGTGTTCGTCAGCCGATTGAGCAAGACATGCGCCAAATTTGAATCATAGTTTACATTCTCCATGATCGAGAAAAACAGTGTGTCAGCCAAAATATTCTCTACAAGCAAATTTGCATTCGCTTCCTTGTCCCGCAACATTGTTAATAAATTTTCGGCAAGAGCCGTATCAGCATAGAAGTAGTCCCTGAGCGCCTGCTTGGTGCTATCATCGCGAATAAAACTAACCAATTCCGGCAAGCTATCTGTATAAGTGTTATGATACTTTTGAAAAACAAGCTCTGCTTTTAGTATGCGATCCATATTTGACCGGCACAGTTGCGTGTTTTTCTCTTCCTGCTCCCAAATTTTCTTAGGATACAAAATTGTCGCTATCAGGGCGACAACAAGAATCACAATGAGAATTTCAAGAATTATGGAGCCCTTTGACATGTCTTTTGCCATCTTCCCTCCTTAAAATATTACTTTGATAAATACAGATAAATTGTTATTCCATTGGAGTTACAAAAATAAATGGTTTCAACTTTTCTAAAGTCTTCTTGCCGATTCCTTTAACTTTGATTAATTCTTCCGGCGTCTGAAAATAGCCGTTTTGCTCCCGGTATTTTACAATACGGCTTGCCAATACAGGCCCTACCTTTGGAAGCCGAACAATTTCATCGACCGATGCAGTATTTATATTTATTTTAAAATCATAAGCGCCCTTTTGGGCAGCCGGTTTCTTCGCATTTTGCAAAGATTTTAATTGGTTTTGAGACGTCGTCATGGCCTCAATGTGACGCTGAAATTCTTCATGCGCTTTTCTCGCAACCGCCGCGCTTTTGTACTCTGGTTTGAATAACTTAATCGCAGCACCAACCACTACACCGAAAACCAGAAAAAGTAAGACAATTCGTTCCTGTCGCGTAAATAATTCGATCATTCAAAGAGCGCTTGTTTGATTTTTTTGAAAAAACTCTTATCGCCTTTAGGCGGATGGATGTTTTCCATCTCCGCTAATTTGCTAAAAAGCTGTTTCTCTTTTTCCGACAACTTGGTCGGCGTCCACACCAAAATACGAACCAACTGGTCGCCGCGGCTATGGTTGTGCAAATGGCCAATGCCCTTTCCTCGCATCCGCAAAATTTTCCCGGACTGTGTCCCCGCCGGAATAACCAATTTTGCTTTTCCTTTTAGAGTCGGAACTTCCACGCCATCTCCCAGAGCGGCTTGACTAAAACTGACGTACAAATCGTACAAAATGTCATCGCCATGGCGCTCAAAATAGGGGTGCTCCTCTTCCTCAATAATAATAATCGCATTACCAGTCGCGCCTCCGCGAGGTCCCGCATGTCCCTCGCCGCGCAACGTAATATAATTTCCTGTGGCGACGCCAGCCGGAATATTCACCGAAAGAGTACTTTCTTCTTTGGTACGTCCTTCTCCGTTGCATAGAGGACAACGATCCCTAATCACTCGACCTTCTCCGCCGCAGTGCGTACATGTGGTCACGTTGACCATCTGGCCGAAGATCGTCCTGGCCGTCTGGCGGATTTCACCGCTACCATGACAAACAGGACACGTCGTCACCGCGCTCCCCTTTTTTGCTCCGCTTCCTCCACATGCAACGCAGGGGACATATCGCTTAAGCTTGATTTTTTTTGTCGCTCCCTCTGCGATTTCTTCCAACGTCAACCGCAACCGAATTTGTAAATCAGCACCGCGAGTTCGCGACGCACGCCGTTGCGAACGCGAAGACGTTCCAAAAAAATCAGAAAAATCGCCAAAGCCAAAACCCTCGGACATAAACGTCCGTAACGCATCGCTCAGATCAAAATCAAACCCGCCAAATCCTTCAAAACCGCCCTTCATGCCGGATTTGCCGTACATATCGTAGCGCTTTCTCTTCTCCGGATCTTTCAACACTTCATAAGCTTCAGAAATTTCTTTAAACTTTTCTTCTGCTGCTTTATCGCCGGGATTTTTATCCGGATGAAACTGTAACGCCAACTTTCGATATGCTTTTTTTACCTCACTCTCATTTGCTTCTCGGGATATTCCTAAAATTTCATAATAATCTCTATCCATAATGCTGCTGTTCTTCCTCAACCAAATGACAATCTAAAAAACATTACTACAAAAATCTACTTGGTCACGATCACTTTTGCATGACGGAGCACATTGTCTTTTAACTTATAGCCCTTTTCAATTTCTTCCACGACAATGTTCGACTCTTTATCTTGTATTTCCACTTGCAACAGCGCATCGTGTAGCTCGGGATCAAACGGACGATCCAGCGAATCGATCGGCTCGAGACCAAATTTTTGCAAAATCCGGGTCACCTTTTTGTAAATTAACTCAATCCCTTCCCGAAATGACTTCAGACTTTGTTTTTTGGTCTTTTTATTCAACGATCGCTCAAAATCATCTATTACCGGAAGCAACTCCAAAATAACTTCGCGATTGGCACCACTTAGCAAATTAGCAAATTCTTTTTCCTTGCGCTTCTTAAAATTATTAAATTCCGCCATCATGCGCAAATATTTGTCATTGGTTTCCGCTAATTGAGCGCTTAATTTTTCTATTTCGTTAGTTAATTTTTTTATTTGTTCCTTTTGTGATTTTCTTTTTTGTGTGGCGTCTGAAAATTTTTTCTTTTTGCTCTTTTGTTTCTCTGCCATGCTTTCAACTCATCTTAAATTACATGCCTTTCAAATGCATTAGCTAAACAATTGATTAATTCCCTTTGCAATATAATCAACCAACGCGGCCATTTTTTCATACTGTATCCTCGTCGGGCCTATCACCGCTATCGTCCCGGTTATGTCGCCTATTTTGTAGGGTGCAGAGATCAAGCTGCAATTTTTCACGAGTTCATCTCGATGCTCCTGGCCGATGGTGATGGAAATTCTGTCGCCCTTTCTCGAAGAATTTTTGACAATATGCACTAAAATATCCCGATTGTCAATAAGCTGCAATATTTTTGCCAGATGTTCTTTTTCTGAAAATTCAGGCTGGGAGAGAATTTTCAACGCGCCTTTAAAATGCACCTGATTGCTATCCACAGTAAATAAGCTATCTGCCAAATCCGCAACTTGATGAATAAGGGCCGGATCGCCATAATTCACATTTCTGACGCGCTTTTTGATCGTTTTTCGAATGGTCTTCAGCGCCAGGCCTGACAGGCGCTCGTTCAAAATTCGTTCGGTCTCCCTGATTTTATTGTCCGGAATAGAAAACTTTATCTCCATCAAAATCGTGCGCACAAATCCATCCGATAAGGAAATGACCACCAACAGTTTACTTTCACTCAAACGAAATAATTGTAATTTTTGAAAAACACCTTTGTAAAATCGCGGCTCTAATACGACGCCCAATTGATTGGAAATTTCTGACAGCACTTCGCAGGCTTTGTCTAAAATCGTATCGACATTTTCATCAGCGATATGTTTCAAATTGGCATCAATTGACCGCTTCTCTGTTTGGCTCAACCGTTCGATTTTCATCAAATCATTCACATAATAGCGATAGCCAAGATCCGTGGGCATTCTGCCCGCTGATGTATGTGGTTGATGCGCCAACCCCTTTTTCTCCAAAGTCATTAAAACATTTCGAATTGTTGCCGGACTCATTCGACCATGCAGTTGGGCAGATAGAAATTTTGACCCTATCGGCGTCGCCGATTTGACAAAATTTTTTACCAAATTATTTAAAATTGAGCTCTCTTTGTATGTCAATTCTGGCAATTGCATCTTAAACATTCTTCTGCTATTTCGTAAAATTTTCCTCTAAGTTCAAATTAAAATATTATTTTAATACAATTTAAAGATAACAATTTTTAATTCTATTGTCAAGTAAAATTTATGCATTAACGACCCTTTTGCCTCTTCAGAGAATTGATTTTTTTCACAAAAACAGATTCTGTCCTCTCTTAATATTTTAAAAATTTCCGCAATGCAATAAAGCTGCCCACAAAACCGAAAAACCCGCCTAATAAAACCAGCACCCAATAAATGCGTTGATCAATTAAAATTAATTCGGGAATTTCAATGTTCATAATTTTGAAAACGAAATAAATGAACAATGATGCGAAAGCGCCGCCGCTAAGTCCTTGTAAGACACCTTCCACGATATACGGACGTCTGATAAAACCCCGCGTCGCGCCTGCTAATTTCATGATTTCAATGATTTTTCGCCGCGAAAAAATTACCAGCTTAATTGTATTAGAAACCAGGACGATAGAACTTAGCGCTAACAGCGCGCCTAAAGTTGCAATGACCAGCACAAATATATGCATGTATTTTTCCAACAGCACAAGCAAATCGTGGCGGTAGATAATTTCGTCTATTCCGTCCAACGACAAAATTTGATCAAATAAAAGCTTCGCTCTATTCGCGGAACGATACATCGGCGTCAACCGGATTTGAAACGACGCCGGCAGTGGATTTTCGTCAAGAATCTCAAAAATATCATGCCCCACTTGCTTGCGAAAAATTTCCGCCGCTTTCTCTTTGGAAATATAATTCACCTGCTCAATGCCCGGCAAATCTTTTATTTGACTCTGCAAATTTTCAATTTGTTCCTGTGAAAAAGATTCATCGATAAACGCTTCTAATTCCATTCTGGACTGTATTTGCTGGACAATGGCCCGCACATTCAGAATAATAATCAAAAAAATGGCAATGAGTATCAATGACAAAAAAATAGTGAAAATTGAAACGGTCGTGGAAAAGCGCGCCCGTCTTAATCCTCGCAATCCTTCAGTGATAGAATATATCATCCCGCGAAACAATTATAAGGTTCTTCCTTTTATGATGTTTACAATTTTTCGCTTTCGACCGCGGACGAGACGATCATCGTGAGTCGCCATCAAAATCGCTGTCCCTTTTGCGTTTATTTTTTCCAGTAACTGCACGATTTCATCTTCGGATTCCGCATCTAAATTTCCGGTAATTTCATCCGCCAGCAAAATAATGGGTTCGTTTACCAACGCGCGAGCAATGGCCGCTCTTTGCTGTTCCCCCCCGGAAAGTTCATGCGGCATTTTTGACCTTTTGTGACTCAGACCCACCTCCGCTAACGCGCGCAATACGCGGCGCTTGATTTCTTGACGTCGCGTATTTGTCACATGCAGCGTGAAAGCGACATTTTCATAAACATCGCGATCGGTCAGAAGCTTAAAATCCTGAAAAATAATCCCTAATCTTCGGCGCAAATAGGGAATCTGGCGCTTTTTAATCGTTAGCGAATTGTAGCCGTCAACTTTTACATAGCCGGATTGAGGGAAAATGTCCATGTAAATAAGCTTCAAAACACTACTCTTTCCGGCGCCGGACGGGCCTATTAAATAGACGAATTCTCCCGGACGGACGGACAAATTTACCAATTCCAAACCGTCGCCGCCCGGATATTTTGCTTTTGCATTTGACAATTCTATCATTTTACCGCTTTCTCAATACAAAATGAACTCGCAAAGAATTTTCGTCTCCCGGCTGAAACGTAAATCCGTCATAAGCACCCACGAACTCAAACGGAGACGATTCGATCAATGCAATGACGTCACTCACGCGATAAATGGTCTGTTGATGATCTTCGATATATTCAATCGAATCGCCGGCAAAATTAATAAAAAATTTATTATGATGTATCCGTCTGTTTCTGTCGAAAAAACTTTCGCGAATGTATTTGTAGCCGCGACCTGTGTTTTTCTCCACCATGCCGTCAAAATATTCAATAGAATTCAATTCCGTGCAAATATCGAAAACAAATAGCCCTTTGGCGCGTAAGGCATTATGGACGCAAGCAAAAGTTTTCTTCCATAACGCAAAACTGTTCAAATAATTTATGCTGTCATAAAGGCAAAAAATCACGTCCATTTCTTTGCTAACGGAAAAAGATGTCATATCCGCTTGAAACAGACGAATGGTTTTCTGTTGCGTTTTGGTCTTCGCAATGCGAAGCATTTCCAAAGAAAAGTCGCATCCAAAATACAAATGACCCGCTTCATAAAATGACAGCAAAAAGCTGCCGGTTCCACAAGAGATGTCCAAAAAACGACGCGGCTTCTCGCCAAGTTTTCTAATTATTTTTTTCGAATATTCCGCCCACAAGTTGTAATCCACATGAGCCATAACCTCGTCGTAAATTAGCGGCAATTTTGTGTATGGCGCCACTGATTTCTGCTTCTTCGTCAATAGAATGATCCGCTGAATAAAAGTGTACAATTTTTTGCAATTGGAAATTAACCCAAATAAATTGCGCCCAAAATTGACGGTCGTGTGGCGCCCGTTGCCGAGGGCAAACTCGCGGGAACGCCGTGAACCGTCTCATTCGCCAAAACTGCAAAACAGATTGCTTCTTTTGCATCGGAGGAAATTCCCACTTCATCGGTCGCTAAAACGGAACTCGTTGAAAATAATTTTACCAGTCGTTTCATCAAATTTTTATTGTAAATTCCGCCTCCGCCGACGATGACTTCATCGACTGCATTTGCAGAAGCGGAAATAAGCTCCACGGAATTTTTAATTGTCCTTGCCGTTAATTCAGTCGCCGTGGCGATGACGTCTTTCGCGGCGAGTCGTTCTTTTTCCGCCAGGCCCAATACAAATTCAATAAAAGCTTCCCCGAACTCTTCGCGGCCAGTGGATTTTGGCGGCAATTTTCGAAAATAAGAATGCGCTAATAATTTTTCTAACAAATCAACGGAAATGTTCCCGTCCGCGGCCGTTTCGCCGTTCCGATCAAACTCCTGCTGAAAAAGTCGCCGCATTAAACCGTCGATGACCATGTTTCCGGGGCCGCTATCAAAAGCGACAACTTCTTCCGGTTGACAGTTTTTGGGCAGCAGAGTGATGTTGGCAATTCCGCCGATATTGACAACAACGCGATTTTTTTCCCGCGACCGAAAAAGCAAATAATCAAAATAGGGAACCAACGGCGCTCCTTGGCCACCGAGCGCCATATCGGAATTTCGAAACAATCCGACAGTAACAATTCCCGTGCGCGCTGAAATTATCGCCGGATCTCCGATTTGTAAAGTGGAGCGAACTTTTTTCCCGAACAGCTCCGCCTCTTCTGGTAAATGACGCACTGTCTGGCCGTGAGTTCCAACGAGATCGATGCTTTTGATATCAGTTCCACTTTTTTGACATATATGATAAATTGCATCCAAAAAATATTCGCCGACAACAACATTTAAGCGACAAATATCGTCCACGCTTTCTCTGCGCGCCGTGGCAATTGACAATAATTTGTTTTTAAGCTCCTTCGAGTAACTCACAGTGTCAAAGGCTATCAAATCCACGCGCGTTTGCAGTCCGAAACCGTCAATTTTCACAAGCGCAACGTCAATGCCGTCCATGGAAGTTCCGGACATCAAACCGATGACAAATTTGCTCCGCTTATCTTCCAACAGACGGATGAGCGGATGCTCGTTAATCGTTTTCAACATACATGCTGATCGATTTTTTCAAATTTTCCAGCAACATTTCGTTTATTTCAATATTTGACCGCTGCATCGCCAGCAAAGCCGCGCCGAATGATGGTTGAAACATGGCGTCAGTAATGGACACATTCCAGGAAATTTCATACAATTCCTTGGAAATATGATTAATCAGATAATCGCGCTGTTTAAAAATGCTGCCAATGAGAGCGACTTTCACTTCTTCGCCGCTAAAGCCAAGTCTTACCGCTACGGCGCGCGCCAACATTCCCAATTCCTTGCCCGTAGTTTTGATGATTTCTTCGGCAATCAGGTCTCCCTGTTTCGCGACGCGAAAAACCAACGGCGCTAAATCCGCAATTTTTATGCGATCAATTTTATTTTGGTAAATGAGCGGAATGATCTCGTCTATTGATTTCAACTGAAAATGGGAAGTAATCTCCTGAAGGAGCTGAGTTCGGTCACCCCGCCCGTCAAAATCTTTTAGCGCGGCGATGATAGCGCTGCTGCCGATAAAATAGCCGCTGCCTTCGTCTCCAAGCAAATAACCCCAGCCGCCGGCGCGAATGAATTGACCCTGACTATTTTTACCAAAACAGATGGACCCGGTGCCGGAAATGATGACTATCCCGGGTTTTGTGCCAAAGGCCCCGGCAAGGGCAATCACTGCGTCCGTATCAACAAAAATTTTTCCTTGATACGGCGTACCATCAAAAAGTTTTTTAACTTCGATTTGATCGTTTTTCCGTCCGGCCCCCGCTAATCCCAGAAAAATATCTGCCACTCGTTTTACATCCACCTTGCTTTTTTTGAGCAATTGCTGGAATCCGTTCAATAATTCTTGTTTCACACGACTTGCGCCAACGGCTTGATAGTTAGTGCTTCCTACACGAGTTTTCACGATCAAGTTTCCTTCAGCGTCGAGCAAAACCAATTCTGTTTTTGTTCCACCGCCATCTACACCAATAAAAAACGACATTTTACCTTCCTCTCTCGCATCACTTTAGCTAACTTCTGCCTTTTTAATAACAGGCAATTTTACAAAAGAATATTTTTGAAATAATCGTGTTGAGACCAGCGACGCCAGAAAAACCTTTATCAAATCTATTGGAACAAAAATCAGCATCGTCGTGCGAAGCAAATTTTTCCAGCTCAATAAATTTGAAGCGGCGCTTTCATTAAACTTCAGATATAATCCCCAGTGCAAATTGCAATACATATATCCCAAACCAAAGAAAAAAATAACAACAACACCTACCAAATCAGCGGCAACGAATCTCAGAAAAAGATGTGATAGCTTTTTTGGCGATCCACTGCGATTGACTCTAAAAGCGTTCAAAGCTTTGCCAATGAAAAAGACGCTGATCGGATAGCTAAGCAAATATCCGAACGTCGGCTGAAACAGATAACCGGGACCGCCGCCAAAAGCGAAAACGGGAATTCCGATCAGGCCGATCAATAAATATAAAATTTGACTCAAGGCGCCATAATAGGCTCCTAAAACGTTGGCGCTCAAATACACAAAAAAAGTCTGGAGAGTTATGGGTACGCCGGGCAAAGGAATTTTCAAATAGGCGCCAACCGCCGTCAACGCGGCAAACAAGCCGGTCAAAATTAATGATCGATGAGATTTCATTTGTTAATCTTTACCATAAAAATAAAATTAGAATAAAATTACAAAAAAAATCTGTCAAAGTCAATTCTATTTTTTGCCCACGCTCTTTTTTGAACTTATTAATTGTTTTGAAGTACAAAGGCATAATGCCGCTGACTATCAAGAACCTATCATTTACTTCAAAATTTAGGCCATGACAAAAACCGACTTTCGCTTTTATTTAGCATTGATTATCGTGCTAATTTACTTTTCTTCTGCATTGGGACAAACGGCATCGGATTCGTTTTTCATTAAGCTTACTTTTGATCGCGTCGAAAAACCTCCGGCGTGTTTTATTCCTCACAAAAAACTTCACCGACCGCGAATAGGTCTCGCCCTCAGCGGGGGAGGCGCCAGAGGGTTTGCCCAAATCGGCGCCTTAAAAGTATTTGAGGAGAACAATATCCCCATCGACTTTATCGTCGGCGCCAGCATGGGAAGCATCGTCGGCGGACTTTATGCCGCCGGCTATTCAGCGGCGGAAATTGAAAAAATAGCGCACAACGCAGAATGGCGTCACATTATGTCCGATAAGCCGCCGAGAACCCAACTCTTTATCGGACAAAAACAAGAACGAAGCAAAACAATTCTCCAAATCCGTTTCAAAGGATTGAAGATTGATTTACCAAAAGCGATTACGCCCGGACAAAGACTCATTTCCATGCTCACGAATTTGACCATCGGCGCCGATTTTCAATCCGATTCTGATTTTGATCAGCTTCCTATCCCATTCCGCGCCGTGGCCTGCGATCTTTTGTCCGGCAAAAAAGTGCTTCTAAAAAACGGCAGTCTTGCCATTGCCATGAAAGCCTCTTCAGCGATTCCTTTGCTTTTTGCGC
Organism: Calditrichota bacterium; assembly: GCA_013152715.1. NCBI lineage: Bacteria > Pseudomonadati > Calditrichota > Calditrichota bacterium. Next base: position 43,573 of record JAADFU010000002.1, on the reverse strand, counting down.
CTGTCCCCTTGAATGGCGAACTGCTCGCGGACGGCGGGCTGGTGAACAACATTCCTGTTGACGAAGTCGCCAAATATAATGTGGATATCATTTTAGCGATTGATACCACTTCTGATTTAAATGAACCCGATCAACTGAACGTGCCCTGGAAGATGGCGGATCAGGTGACGACTATCATGCAGCAAGAAAAAAACAGACGCCAAAGAAAACGGGCGGATGTGCTCATTCAGCCAAAGTTGCAAAATTTTAAATCTGATAATTTTCAGTTCGCTGACGAGTTGATACAAATGGGAGAATTTGCCGCGCGGCAAAAAATTTCTCAAATTAAAAAACTCATTCTCCAAAAAGAGTTGCCGAGCAAAGACGATAAAGTTTATTCTCAAATCAAAATAGAAAAACAGGCGTTGCCAGAACCGGTGAATTCTCTCACCGATTCGCTGATAAATTCACTTTCCTTGCGGCGTTTGTCCGACGTTCGCTTATGCTTGAGAAAAATTTATGAGACCGGCTATTTTCAAAATATAGAAGCCAAATGCCTCGAACGACAGGACACATTGCGTGTAAACTTGCTCACGGAATTGAACCCACTTTTTCGCAGCGTACGCTTTTCCAACAATATTGTCTTTCCTGATTCAATTTTGCGACCACTTATCCATAGCCAACCGGAAAAGCCAATAAACCACAAACGATCCGTCGCCGATATCAGAGATGTCCTTAAATTTTATCGCGACCACGGCTACAGTTTTATGACCATTTCATCTGTAGTGCTACGCCATGATACGCTCACTATCCGCGTTGACGAGGGAAAAATTTCTTCCATCGACGTCGCGGGCAATAACCGTACAAAAAATTTTGTCATTTATCGGGAATTTCCTTTGAAATCCGGTGACTATTTTAACATTAATAAAATAAAAACAGGGCTAAATAATATTTACAGTACCAATCTATTTAAAACTGTTTCCATTGATGTAAACAAAGATGAGAATAACCAAGCTCGAATAAAAATCAATCTTGAGGAAAAGGCGTTTACAATTTTTCGTTTTAGCTATCGCTACAATCTTGAACGAAAAAATAAGACGCTAATCGAGTTGACGGAAGAAAACTTCCTTGGTTTGAGCAATCCGCTCTCCTTTCAGGTTCAGTATGGCGCTCGGGATAAATCGCTTTCATTCAAATACAGATCTGATCGAATTTTGAATACTTTTTTGACAAATTCAATTTACGCTTTTTTGCAGGAAAATGATTATTTTGTGTACAACAACTCATCTGTCCAGGGAGAGTATCGCCAGCGCGAAAATGGGTTTTCAATTTCTCTGGGACAACAAATCGAACGATTAGGAATTTTTTCCATTATCTCGTCTGTCAAACAAGTTGCGCTGACGCCCATTTACGGAGACGGCTTTCCGATAGCAAATTACGACATAAAAACTATTGAAATTCGATCTATCGTCGATACCCAGGATAAATATCCGTTTCCCAACAATGGAAAATACTATTTTTTTCAATACAAATTATCGTCGGCAACTATTTTGAATAGCCAGATCTCTTATTTTAAACTTTTTTCATCTCTGGACTTTTTTGCAACAGCACTCAAAAGGAATACTTTTCATCTGCGTACTTTGTGGGGGACGTCTGATTTGTCCACGCCTTTTTTTGAATTCTTTTCCCTTGGCGGCGAGTCTTCGTTTTACGGCCTTAACGAGCGTGAAAACATCGGCAGGCATTTAATCGAAGGCAGTCTCGAATATCGCTATCGCTTTCCATTTGGTTTTCCGTTCGATTTTTATGTTAGCGCCAGGTACGACATCGGCGCTACGTGGAAAAATTACGTGGACATTAGTTCCAGAGATTTTGTTCAAGGCGTTGGCGCGCAAATTTCTGTCAGTACTCCGGCTGGACCTATTTCTTTCGCTCTCGGTAGATCGAATAGAGGGAAAATAGTGGCATATTTTAGCGCAGGGTTTGATTTTTAGTTTTACAAAAAAAAGAATGAGAAGCCGGATTTGCACGAAAATCCGGCCTCGCACTAATACAAAAAACTATTTCATTTTATCTCGCTGCAGATTCCACTTCACCCAGTCCGTTTGTTCGTCTTTATCATTCAGACTGAAATCACCGACTTCTTTCACTTTCCCCTTTTTGTCCAATTTGATTTTCTGCATGTTTTTGACAATGTAAACCCATTGTTCCGCAGAAACCTCGTGCGGTCCGGGGATTTCGTGAGGTCCGGGGACTTCATATACGCCGATAAAATGCGGCGTGAGGTTCGTTTTTTCCGGCGCATTGGTAATATGCACTTCTCCGTTGTAAACTTTCAGCTCGGTCGAAGAATCAGCGTCCACATTCATGCGCAGAACAGTTCCGGTTATTGCCGCCACGGCAACCGGCGCATTGATGTCAAATTTGGCATTTTTGCCTTTCTTTTTTATCTTTGCCCAGATATCCCCTTGCTGTAGCGCAATTTGCGTTTGTTTTTTTTGGTCTTTTGTTTCTTCGTAAAGTTTAACTACATCGATGATCGTCTCCGGAGCCATACGAATAATATCTAATTTCATCAATTCCAATTCCGCTCTGGACTTTTTGTAAGTGCGAACTTTATCCCCGCTCACAACAGAGGTATTTACCGCTGCTGGCTTCCATTCTGCGGCATTGATCTGTTTTTTACGCACGCGACCATTGCTGTAAGTTATCAGCCCCTTTTTTTCTTTGCTCATAAATTTCTCTTTGTCGCCGGCAAAAGAAAAGATTAGCAGACTGCTCAACAAAACAATCAGCAATCCCCCACCAAAATTCAAACGATTGAAAGGATTTTTACTCATAATTACCTCTTTAAATTTTAAATTTGTTTTTCCGGAAAATATCTTGTAAAAGCTAAATCCCCCAATCGTAAAGCTTCTCTGGAAAAAGGCATGACGTGACGTTGGTGCAGCTCGATTTCGATCACCTCTTTAGCATTTTTCCAATTATCAATTTCATTCAATCTGGAAATGAAATTTTCATAAGCCGAACAGTCCTGGTCAAAAATCTTTTTAACAATAAATTTTCGGCTTTTCTCATCGATCAATTTTTCCAACGGTTCCAGCGGGCCTTCTGGGCGTTGTTCAATTTTAGTGCGATCAATGATCCAATCATCAGCCTGATCGTGGCTATTGATGATCTGAACCCTCTTTCTTTTTTCATTAGCAACGGGTTCTACTAGTGGATTGTTCGCAGAAGTAGAGTCAAGTTCAGTGTGGCCATTCACAACAGTGATCCTTTCAGTTTTCACGTCCGGGTTTGTGGATGAATACATGATAAAATTGTCACTTTCGTCACCGCCGTTTCCCCCCGGCCCGTTCTCTTTTTCTTTGATAAATAATTCTAATAAATGCTTTAAATCAGCAATATCTATTGCGCTTGACTGATAATGCGCAAACGCTTGTGCGACGCCGTTCAAATTTCTTTCGTCTAATAATAATTTAACTAACTCTAATTTTATTTCCCAACTGTTAAAGCCGTGGATCATGCCTAAAAATTTGATGAACGTTTTTACTTCTGAAAGAAAAACGTCTAAAAATTTTTCCTTGTAGATTTCTGTTTCAGTCTCTGTGAGCAATTTTCTAAAATCTGCTTCAACGACATGAAACTGATCGAAACCTTTTATTTTAGCAATAACTTCATTCAGATAAACGCGATCGTCATGTAGCGCTTCGAGTATCTGCAATATTTCGTTTTTTGTGCGGTCCGATTTATTACGGTAAAATATTGTCATTAACGTCGTACTGGGGCGAACGATCAAATCAAATTGCAAACGAACAGTTTTATTAATCGCCTCAATCAATTCCTCGCGCGGAAAAATTGTTACTTCTTCAAATGCCTGTAACAGCGAATTTCGCAATTGCTTAATTTTTGGATGATCAAAATCAAACCGTTTTGAATTTTTAAATTGTACCGGCTCCTCCGTATTAACCATCCTTTTTACTGAATTTTGCAGATAATTTTTTAAAAAAGTCGGTATCGTTTCATTTAATAAATCAGAATAAAGAACACTGTTTTTTGAGCCAATAAGTCTTTCCTGAACGCGCTCGGCAAGTAGTTTCTTTTCTGTTTCCTCAATTGATGCTGTCATCTCCGATCCTCAAATTCCCGGTGTCGCCCGAGCAGATGCGCTTTAGTTAATAGTTATTCTCTTTGACAATACGCGCAACGTCGCCTATTTGGTCATTTTTTGAAAGGCGAATTAAACGAATTCCTTGTGTGGATCTTCCCATCTTACGAATTTGTTTTACACTTTGTCGGATGACTTTTCCGCTCGTTGTGATAATCATCAGATCGTCGTCGTCTTGAACTTCTTTAATGGTAATCATGGACCCCACCCTATCAGTAATTTTTACCGTCACGATGCCTTTGCCGCCTCTACGAGTCACGCGATAATCATCGATCGGCGTTCGTTTTCCATAACCATTTTTAGTCACGACGAGCAAATTTGAACCTCTTTTCGCGGTGACCATACCGACAACAAAATCATCTTTTGCCAGAGAAATTCCCGTGACTCCCGCAGCCTGTCTCCCCATTGGTCTGACGTCTGATTCATGAAAACGAATCGCTTTGCCATGAAATGTCCCCAGGACAATATCGTGATTGCCATCTGTAATTTTCGCCGTAATTAGATCGTCTCCTTCGCGAATAGTGATGGCATTAATGCCTCCGCGGCGGGGGTTTCCAAAGGCGGACAGTACTGTTTTTTTCACCAGTCCTTTTTTTGTCGCCATGATGACAAAATGCTCGTTGTCAAAATCGCGAACGTTAACGATAGCGCTAATGTTTTCATCTTTCTGCTTTTCAATCAAATTTACGATTGATCTGCCACGAGACCCTTTGCCTGCCTGAGGAATTTCATGCACTTTTAGCCAGTAACAACGACCTTTGTCCGTGTAAATCAAAATAAAATGATGCGTCGAGGCAATGAAAAGATGTTCGAGAAAATCTTCTGCCCGCGTTGATGCGCCGGAAGATCCTGTGCCCCCTCTTGATTGGCGGCGAAAACCGGAAACAGGAAATCGCTTGATGAAACCATTATGAGAAATCGTAATCACCATGTCTTCTTCCGCAATCATATCTTCAATGGAGAATTCTTCAATTTTTTCAATAATATCAGTGCGGCGGGCATCGTTGTATTTTTTCTTCAATTCGCTCAATTCATCCTTGATAATTTGCATCCGCAGTTGCTTGCTTTCCAAAATTGCCTTCAATTTATTGATTAACTTGATCGTCGCCAAATATTCTTCTTCGATTTTCTTGCGCTCCAAACCGGTCAATCGCTGTAAACGCATGTCCAAAATCGCTTGCGCTTGAATTTCGGACAACTTGAATCTTTTCATTAAATTTTCTTTCGCGGTCTCCGGATTGCGCGATTTTTTTATCAACGCAATAATTTCATCAATATTATCCAGCGCAATTTTTAATCCTTCCAAAATATGCGCGCGTTTTTCCGCTTTAGCCAGATCATATTTTGTCCGCCGAACCACAATCCCATGCCGGAATTCAATGAAATATTTCAATATTTGTTGCAGGTTCAGTACTTTCGGCACTCCGTGAACCAGCGCCAACATAATGATACCAAAAGTCACTTGCATCTGAGTGTGTTTGTAAAGCTGATTGAGAATCACGTGCGGCTGGACATCGCGACGCAATTCCAGAACGATTCTCATGCCATCTTTATCGGATTCGTCGCGAATTTCGGTGATCCCGTCTAATTTCTTTGCATTAACCAGCGCAGCGATTTTTTCTATCAGATTCGCTTTATTGACCATGTAGGGAATTTCCGTAATGATAATATTTTCCCTTCCGCTGCGCACAGATTCAATATTTGCGAGTGCGCGGATGAGAACTTTACCGCGGCCGGTCAAATAGGCCTCATCGATTCCGCTGCGGCCATAAATTATGCCGCCGGTCGGAAAATCAGGTCCCAACACATATTCCTTCAATTCATCGATGGAAATTTCCGGATTATCAATCATAGCCGCCAACGCATCAACGACTTCTCCCAGATTGTGAGGCGGAATATTTGTTGCCATTCCCACGGCGATTCCCGAGGAACCATTCACTAACAACGTAGGAAGCACCGAAGGCAAAACAGTGGGTTCCTTCAGCGTTTCGTCAAAATTAGGCGCAAAATCGACTGTATCTTTGTCCAGATCTCGCAAAAGTTCTTCGGCAATGGGAGCCATTTTTGCCTCGGTGTAACGCATGGCTGCCGGCGCATCTCCGTCCACCGAACCGAAATTTCCCTGTCCGGTCACCAATGGGTAGCGTAGAGAAAAATTCTGCACCATGCGCACCATGGTGTCGTAAACCGCAGAGTCTCCGTGCGGATGATATTTACCCAAAACTTCACCGACGATACGCGCGCTTTTTTTAAATTGAGAATTAGGCCGCAGACCCAATTCATGCATCCCATACAACACTCGCCGGTGCACAGGTTTCAGTCCGTCTCTCACATCCGGCAAAGCGCGTGCGACAATAACCGACATCGAATAATCAATGTAGGAATCCTTCATTTCTTCTTCAATAAATATGGGAATAACTTTTTCTCTTTTCATCTGCTACTGTTTTCTCTCCAAATTATCTGTTCAGCCTTCGGTTAAATATCTAAATTGCGGACATATTTCGCATTTTCTTCGATGAACTTTCTGCGCGGTTCCACTTTATCCCCCATGAGCGTGGAAAAAATTAAATCCGCCGCTACCGCCTCTTCGATTGTCACCTGCAACAGTGTTCTGGATTCATTATCCATTGTCGTTTTCCAGAGCTGGTCCGGATTCATTTCGCCGAGACCTTTATAGCGTTGAATATTGACATTTTTTTTGCCCATGCGATCAACTGTCTCTTTTAATTCATCTTCGTCGTAAACGAATATCTCTTGCTTTCCTTTAAATACGCGATACAGCGGCGGCTGGGCAATGTAAATGTGTCCCTGTTCAATCAGTTCTTTCATGTAACGAAAAAAGAAAGTCAGCAGCAACGTTCTGATGTGGGCGCCGTCCACGTCAGCGTCGGTCATAATAATTATTTTGTAATATCGCAACCGAGCAATATCAAAATTATCCGCTCCGATACCTGTCCCCAATGCCGTAATAATCGTTCGAATTTCATCGTTGGAAAGAATTTTATCCAGGCGCGCTTTTTCAACATTGAGAATTTTTCCCTTTAAAGGCAAAATTGCCTGAAAGCGACGATCTCGTCCCTGTTTCGCAGATCCGCCGGCGGAGTCGCCCTCAACGAGAAAAAGTTCGCAAAATTGCGGATCCTTGTTGGAACAATCGGCTAATTTTCCCGGCAAACCACCGCCGTTCATGGCAGTTTTGCGCCGGGCAATTTCTCTCGCCTTTCGCGCTGCTTCTCGAGAACGAGCGGCTGAAATAGATTTTTCAATTAGGCGTTTTGCCTCTGACGGATTTTCCTCAAAAAACAACGATAATCCATCGCCGACAATACTTTCAACAATGCCTTTTACTTCGCTGTTCCCTAATTTTGTTTTTGTTTGGCCTTCGAACTGAGGATTAGTATGCTTTATGCTCACAATGGCCGTCAGCCCTTCGCGGACATCGTCACCGGAAAGAGTGAATTTGACATTTTTGAGCATGTTATTTTTTGAAGCGTAATTATTGATTGTTCGTGTCAGCGCAGTTTTGAATCCCACCAAATGCGATCCGCCTTCAATAGTATGAATATTATTCACGTAAGAAAAAATGTTTTCGGTGTAACCGCTGTTGTACTGAAATGCAATTTCCACCGGAACTTCTTCTTTTTCACCGCTGATGTAAATCACTTTTCTATGAACTGACGTGCGATTTTGATCCAGGTATTTGACAAATTCAATGATGCCACCTTTGGATTGAAAAGTATCGGTTCTGCCATCTCGCTTGTCAGTGATTTTGATTGTCAAATCTTTATTGAGAAAAGAAAGCTCGCGCAGTCTTTCACATAAAATTTCATAATTGAAGTTAATTTTTTTGAAAATTTCGTTGTCCGGTAAAAAAACTGTTTTCGTACCCGTTTTTTTAGTGACGCCTTTTTCTTTCACCGGCGCTACTGGCTGTCCCCGGTGATATTTTTGATAGTAAATTTTCCCCTCTTTATAGACTTCCACTTCGCACCATTCAGAGAGTGCATTGACCACGGAAACGCCTACGCCGTGCAAACCGCCGGAAACCTTGTATGACTTTTTATCAAATTTTCCTCCAGCGTGAAGCACAGTCATCACAACTTCCAGCGCAGATTTTTTCTGTTCCGGATGCAAATCTACAGGAATGCCACGACCGTCGTCAGTGACGGTGATTGAGTTATCTTCGCCAATGACAACGTCGATTTTTGAGCAAAAACCAGCGAGAGCTTCGTCGATGCTGTTATCGACAACTTCATAGACCAAATGGTGAAGTCCCCTAACAGAAACATCGCCAATGTACATGGCGGGACGTTTTCGTACCGCTTCTAATCCTTTTAAAATAGTGATTTTTTTTGCATCATATTTTTCACCGCTCTGTTCAATGAGCTGTTTTTCTTTTTCATCCATAAGCTCTTTTTTTACCTCTTCTATTAGTAAAATCGGATATCTTTCACCAGATTATGCCCGGCTTTTCGATTTAGTCGCTGGATTAATTCAGCCTTTCGATAATACAACTCGTTCCGCCAGACGCTGTGATTTACTTTCACAAACAAAATGCCATCTTCCATTCGCGCTGCTGAACTAACTTTGGCAATTTGCTCCCCCACGATTTCGGGCCATTCAGCGAGCAGTTGATTTTGCTGAACTTCTTTTTGCAAGCCCAATTGACTCAATAATTTTATCAGCGCTTCGCCGATTGTTTCCATTATTTCAACAACTCCCGTTGCGGAATAACTTTCCCATCTTCAACGACAAAAAAAGCGGCTTGTTCATTTTTAATATTACTCTGTATTTCAGTAGCCGTTAAAAAGATTTGGCCTGTGTTCGCTAATTTATTTAAAATTAATTCCTCTCGTTCATTATCCAGTTCGGAGAACAAATCATCAATTAAAATAATCGGCTTTTCGTTCTTGACTTCAAATATCAAATCAAATTCCGCTAATGCCAGAGCGATCAACACTGTCTTGTGTTGACCGCGGGAGCCGTATTTTTTAAGCTCATGTCCGTTAATTTTGAAAATAAAATCATCGCGATGCGGTCCGATTAAACAAAGTCCGCGCTGAATTTCTCGTGACAAATTTTCTTTCAGTTCTTTTGCAAAAGCAGCTTGAATGTCGGCCAAGTCCTGATATGCCAGATTGGGCCGATATAAAATTTCCAGCTTCTCCCGGGATTGAGTAAAGGAAGCGTAAATATGATTTAAATGCAGAGAAAGTCTGCTTGTAAATTGATGACGTCGATTAATAACTTGCGCGCCGATATTAGCCAATCGCTCGTTCCAGGGCTCAATGACTTTCGGATTAATTGTCCTTTTCTGTTTCCACTGCTGGAAAATAGCACTCTTTTGTTTTACAATCCGGAGATATTCTATTAAATAATGAAGATAGCGTCGATCAATTTGTGATATTAAAATATCAAAAAACTTTCTTCGTTCAGGTGGCGGACCGATTGTAATTTCATATTCATCAGGAGACGAAATTACTACTGGCAAATTGCCGACAAATTCTGCAAGTCGATTGACTCGTTTCCTATTAATCGAAAGCTGCTTTCCTTCCTTTCGTGAATAAGTTAATACTATCCGTTGCGGATTTCCGTTGTCTAACTCAAATTTGCCCTTTAATATAAATTCCTCAGTAGAAAAAGAAATTGCTTCTTTGTTATGCCTGGTGCGAAAACTTTTTGTCAGACATAATAAGTGAATAGCTTCTAATAAATTCGTTTTTCCCTGTGCGTTTTTTCCGATGAAAAAATTCTTTTCATTTCCGAATTGCACAGCTTGTTTCTGGTAATTGCGAAAATTTATTAACTCAAGCGAATGAATTCTCATGCGCGCAAATTAACCTTCATTTAAACGAATCGGCATAATCAGCATCGTCAGTTGTTCGTTGTCCATTTGCACGGACGGCTGAATGATCGCGGCGCTAACAGAATCTTTCAACTTAAAAACAACGTCATCTGTATCGACATGTCTTAACAAATCGAGAATATAAACGCCGTTATAAGCAACTTCGAGGCTATCGCCGTCAAATGTTACATCGATTTGCTCGTTCCCTTCTCCACCAAATTCTGCATCTTTGGAGCTGATATCCATTTTATTGCCTTGGATCATAAATTTTATCTGATGAGTAAACGAATTGGAAAAAATCGATACGCGTTTTGCCGCAGCTATCAGTTCGTCTTTTGCTACAATCAATTTTTTGTCATTGTCAAGGGGAATCACATTTTCATATTTCGGATACTCGCCTTCAACCAATTTCGAATAGATGAATGTATCTTCAAATTTAAAAACAATGTGATTTTCTCCAATGGAAAGATTTACTTTAGTCTTATCAGGTTGCTCCAGGGCGTCAATGTTGCGCAAGAAAAGAGACAGCGCCTTAGTGGGAACAAGCACGTTTTTGATAAAATCGGGTGATTTGATTTTGTAATTGACAAATCGAACCAACCGATGGCCGTCGGTTGCCACACAGCGAAATTCATCTTCCATAAATTGGAAATAGACGGACATCAAAATAACGCGCAACTCGTCGGTAGAGACGGCAAAAATTGTCTTATCCACCATTCGTGCCAAGATATTCGCTTCAATCTCAATCTGGTTTTCACTCTCTTCTAATTCGATTCGCGGATATTCTTCCCGAGGTTGACTGCTTAGTTTGTAAGTACCATTTGGCGTTTTGATGGTCACCTTGCTCTGATCGTTCAATTCTACGTCAATGGGAATATCCGGAAGTTCACGAAGAATTTCATTGAAAGATTTTGCCGGAATAGCACACGCACCATCAACCTCGCCATTGACGCTGATTTCCGTTGCTGTGCAAATTTCTAAATCTGTACCGGTCAATTTCAGTTTGTTTTCCTGTAATTCCAGCAGAACATTTTCTAAAATAGGAATGGTCGTCTTCGTCGGAATAACGCCGACAACTTTTTGAAGACCTTTTTGCATCACACTTCTGTTAACGGTAAAGTGCATGTTCATCTCCTTGTAAATTACTTTACTTTCTCACCTGAAAATAGTATCAATTAATATAATAAATATTTTCAAGATTATCAATGAATTTTTTTCTTTTTGGATAGATTAACATTGTTTTGAAGTTTTGTTTTTAATAAATATAATAATAGAGAGATAAAAAATTAGTTATTGTAATAGAGATGTGGGTAAGGTGGATAACCTCAATTTTCGTCAAAGAAATACAATAGAAATAGCCTGCTAAAAAAATCATTGACTGTTGATAACATCTGTTTGTTTGTGAACTCATTGTGAATAAAGCATAGGGTATTGTGGATTAAAAATATTGTCACAAAAAAATCGTGAGTTATGCACACCTTGTTTTGGAAAATGATGCGGGAATGTGGGTAAAATGTCGATAAGAATTGCAGAAGAGAATGACTTATTTTTTAGACAATTAATCAATAAAAAAGTCGACTCTCTCATTTTTGATTGTGGATAACAGTTGCATTTAACTTTGCCGTTTTCTGGTGCTGATAGCCATCGATTTTTTTCGAGCTTAATTTGCACATCAAATGCTCTCTAATTCTATTTTTCTTTCGAGCGCCTGCACGTTTTCTTTTGTTTTTTTATTGGTTTTTATGAAATTCTCAACGGTTTTGATGGCGTGAATTACCGTTGAATGGTCGCGGCCTCCGAAATGCAAGCCGATGGTGATGTAGCTGTGATTGGTGTATTTTTTGCAAAGAAACATGGCGATTTGTCGCGCAAGAGCAATTTCCTTCTTTCTGTTTTTTGCGCGGATTAAATCTTCGGGAATGCTGTAATGGTCGCACACAATGCGCTGGATATCTTCGATACTCATTTGTCTTTTCCTGACCAGACGCAAATCTTTCAATACATTTTTTGCCAACTCGACGTTGATGTCTTTTCCTGTCAAAGACGAAGCGGCTAACAGCCGAATCAATGAACCCTCCAACTCGCGAATGTTAGTGGTGATGTTTGTCGCGAAAAGATGGATTATTTCTTTAGGCAACGTCAGTTGATTTTCCTCCGCTTTTTTCTGTAAAATAGCGATGCGGGTTTCCAGATCCGGCGCTTGAATATCGGTGACCAATCCCCATTGAAAACGAGAGATGAGGCGCTCCTCTATTCCCTTTAATTCTTTTGGCGGTCTATCGGATGTCAGCACAATTTGCTTTTTGTTTTGGTGGATGGTGTTGAAAGTGTGAAAAAATTCTTCCTGCGTTCTCTCTTTATTAGTAAGAAATTGAATATCATCCACAAGCAACACATCGACATTTCGGTAGTGATTACTGAATTCGGTCATTTTGTTATTCTGAATAGAATCAATGAAATCAATTGTGAACTTTTCGCTGGAAATATAAAGCACTCGTTTTGTCTTGCCGTTTGTGTTTCGCAGCAAGTAATTTCCGATAGCCTGGATTAGATGTGTTTTGCCTAAGCCGACGCCGCCGTAAATAACCAGAGGATTAAAACTGGTGCCGCCAGGATCGTTGGCAACGGCAAGGGACGCCGCCCGGGCGAATTGGTTATTGCTTCCTTCGACAAAATTATCAAAGGTGTATCTTTCATTGAGTCGATTCAAATAAAGCGACATTTTATCTTGAGCTTTTTCCGGCAATTTCAGTGGAGGCTGATTGACGTCGGCGGAAGTGTTTTGATCGACAACGATGGAATAAATAATTTTTGCTCCGTTTCCCATCTCTTCAACAGTCGCCGCGTCGATAATTTCTTTGTAGTGTGATTCTAAAAATTCATAAAAAAATTGGCTAGGCACTTGTACAGTCAATTGGTTGTCGAGTACGTTAATCGGCTTGATCGGATGGAACCAGGTCATAAATGCTTGCTCGTTTAATTTTGGCCGGATGATCTCCAAAATATTCGACCAGATGTCCACATGATTGACTGGCATTTTAAAACTCCATATTGCTAAGTTTACTCACAATGTCCACAACTTATTCACAAAACCGTTGTAAAGGCTTAAAAATTTATCGGTTAAAAATTTTGTGTCAATTTAACCGCAATCACGACAAGAATAATTCAGCGTTTAATATTAATTAAACATAACTTCATTAAAAACAAAAAAATATAGCGTTAAAAAATATGACTTTAATAATAAAATTTGGGTATTTGTTTTTTGGAAAGTCGGAATGGAAAACTCAAAATCAATATCCGTTGTAGTTATCCACAATTTCTTAAATAGAAGTAAGCTTTTCCCACAACTCTAATTTAAAAAAAAATCTGTCAAAGTCAATGATAAAACGTGATAATTTTAATTTGACAATTTTGTCATGTGCCAAATTGAAATAACTTGAAAAAAAACTTGACTTTTTCCAATATTTTTAATATTTTTAGAGTTTGAAAAATTATGGAATAAGAAAATATGAGCAGAAAGAAGAGGTGAGAGAAAAATGAAACGGACTTTTCAGCCGAGCAACAGAAAAAGAGTGAATAAACATGGCTTTCGAGCGCGAATGAGTTCCAAGGCCGGCAGACTGGTTTTGAAACGACGTCGCGCTAAAGGCCGGAAAAGATTAACTGTCAGCGATGAATAAAATTTACTGGTATGGGGTCTTCCCGAAAAAAAGCGAGGCTTTTGAAAAACGAAATTTTAAGAGGATACGGTTCTTTTGATCTGGTTTTTAAAAACGGGCGTTCGTTGCAAAAATCCCATACCATTCTATTTTATTTGAAAGCAGATGAAAAAAGAATCGGTTTTGTCGTTTCCAAACGAATCAGGAAAGCAGTTCACAGAAATCGATTGAAGAGAAAATTGAGAGAAATCTACCGCCAGAACAAGAATTTTTTTCCAGAAAAATATCACTGTATTTTATTGGCCAGGGGAACGAGTTATGATTTTCAAGAATTGAAAAATCAAATTTTAGAATTAGTATCAGAAATGAGGCGGACAGAAAAGATTGGCGAATAATAGTTCTCGTGATTTATTTCTTTTGATATTTAATTGACTGAACAAACATCTTAAAGAAGCGTCTGTTATGAAATACGTTTTCATGTTTCTTATTCGGTTTTATCAAAAGGCGATTTCGCCTTTTTTTTTACCGTCCTGTCGATTCTATCCGACATGCTCGCAGTATTCTTTTCAGGCCATACAAAAGCATGGGGCGATCAAAGGATTGCTGATGGCGATTTGGCGAATTTTAAGATGTAATCCTTTTAACAAAGGCGGGTACGATCCGGTAAAATAATTCATCACAAAAAAATTAGGTTTAATCAATGGATAAAAAAACTATAGCGGCGTTCGTATTAATTGGCTTGATTCTCGTTCTTATGCAGACGAAATTTTATAAAGAGAAAGTGTTAAAAATGTCGCCGGCAGATTTGACACAAAGCGTGGCCAGCGATAGTGCGCGGAGTGCAATTGCAGATAGCATCAGAACTGAAGCGAAAAAAGAAGCACAGCGTACCGCTCCCGTCGCAGCGGTTCAGATTGAGAATAAGGAACAACAGAATAAATCTTTGCCGTCCAGCCCTCTTGCTGAAAAGTTGGCGGCAGGGAAAAATGTGTATGTCAGCGACATCACGATTGAAACTGATAACTATGTAGCGAAAATTAATCCCCGCGGCGCCGTTATTTCACAGTGGACGTTAAAAAAATACAATTATGACGGCGATCAAAAAGTCGAATTAATTCAAAATCACGGATACGGAAATTTAGGTGTCGCTTTCATTTATCAGGGCGATACTTTGAATACGTATGACGCGATTTTCACTCCAAATAAGCGTAAAATAGACTTTTCAGACGGAAAAATGACAGATACGCTGAAATTTACTTTAGATCTGGGAAGAAATCGTCAAATCATAAAAACACTCGTTTTTCATCGAGATGAGTATCTTATCGATCTGTATTTAACATTTAAAAATTTGACAAACTTTTTTGATAACGGTATTTATTTCCTGAATTGGGAATCAGGTCTCAAATATGCTGAACTCGATTATCAGGGTCATATCAGCAAAGAGGATGTCAACTATTCCAAAGCTTACGTTTATCAGGGCGGTGAAAAAGAGGAATTGAAATTGCCAGACAAACCGGGTATTCGCAAGCAGAGGTCTGATTTTAGCGGTAGCGTGGATTGGACCGCGATTCGTACTAAATATTTCACCATGATCATTATTCCGGAGACGGATAAAGAAATTGAACCCACGTTGTACGGCGAGACGTCTGAAATTTATAAAGAAAAAGATTTAAGAAATCGCGTGTTAAAAAAATATGCGATTCATCTAAAAAATCAATTTCCGCCGACGTCCAATGCCAACATTGTTTCTTATCGTTATCGCGTCTACATTGGGCCGATGGATTATTTTCGCTTGAAAAAATACCATCCCACATTAGCAAAACTGATGGATTTTGGCATGTCAGTCATCAGGCCGTTCGCCAAATTGGTATTGAAAGTATTTATTTTTATGCACAAATTTATTCCCAATTACGGCGTAGTTTTGATTCTGTTTGCCATTTTGATTAAAATTATCGTCTGGCCGCTGACGCGAAAAAGTTATGGGTCCATGCATCGTATGCAGAGTTTGCAGCCCAAGTTAAATGAACTGAAGGAGAAATACGGCAAAGATCCGCAGCGATTGAATAAAGAGACGATGAAATTGTACAAAACGGAAGGCGTCAATCCGGTGAGCGGCTGTCTGCCGCAATTGTTACAGATGCCGTTGTTGTTTGCCATTTTTATCATTTTTCGCAATACAATTGAGTTGCGCGATGCGTCATTCATCTGGTGGATAAAAGATTTGTCCGCGCCAGACACGATTGCCGTGTTGCCTTTCTCCATTCCGTTTTACGGAAATCTGGTGAATGTGCTGCCGATTTTGATGGGTGTGACTATGTTTTTGCAGCAAAAAATGACCATGCGCGATCCGAAACAGAAAGCGATGGTTTACATGATGCCCGCGTTTTTTACGCTGTTATTTAATTCATTTCCCAGCGGGCTGAATTTGTATTACACTTTATTTAATCTCTTTTCGATGATACAGCAAAAATATATTCCGGAAAATAAGGCGACACCAGAGCAAGTTGTGGTGACAAAACCGGTAGTCATGAAACCTGTAGACCGCAATAAAAAGAAAAGAAATCGAAAATAGACTTCGAGAAAAATTTTTCTCATTTCAAAAAGCCCTATGACTCTGGTGGGGCTTTTTGTATATCAGATTGTTTTGATTTATGAAAAAGTACCAAACTGAAGATACAATTGCCGCGATTGCCACTCCTTTTGGACAGGGAGCAATTGCTATCGTCCGCCTCAGCGGTGAGAAGAGTTTTGAAATCGTGAAACGCATTTTTCGCTGCCAGAGCAATTTCGATGAGATTGAAAATTGGAAAGCGACTTACGGAAAAATTTATGACGGCGAAAATCTCGTCGACGAAGTGATTGTTATGAAATTTCAGGCGCCTCATTCTTTCACCGGCGAAGACTTGGTCGAGATAAATTGCCACGGCGGCGTGTACGTCAGCCAGCGAATTTTGGAATTACTCGTTGAAAGCGGCGCGCGATTGGCGGAGCCCGGGGAATTTACGCTGAGAGCATTTTTGAACGGCAGAGTCGATTTATCTCAGGCGGAAGCCGTCTCTGATTTGATTCAGTCGCAAACCGAATTTAGTTTGCAGGCGTCGCTGCGACAGTTGGAGGGAAAACTTTCCCTGCGAATTCGGGAAATTTACGAGCAGCTCATTCATGCACTTTCTTTGTTGGAATTGGAGTTGGACTTTGCCGAAGAAGATGTGGAATTTGTCGATCGCGCTGAGTTCATCGCCCAAGTGGATAAAATTCGCGAGGAGCTGGTACAATTAATTGACACTTACCAAGCTGGCAGAATTGCTCGTGACGGCGTGAAATTGGTTATCGTCGGCAAACCGAATGTCGGAAAATCGAGTTTGTTGAACGCACTGGCTAATGAGGAACGTGCCATTGTGACTGACATTCCGGGAACGACGAGAGATGCGCTGGAAGTGAGACTGGATATTCAGGGAATTTTATTTCGCATTTTTGACACCGCTGGCATCAAAAAATCCGATGATGTTATCGAGCAAGAGGGGATTCGCCGCGCCAGAGAATATTTGCGAGGCGCGGATATCGTCGTGCACGTCTTTGACGGATCAGAAAATATTTCCCGCGAAGATGTTGAAATTATGGATTTCATCGATCGGCAGCAGCCGGCAGGTTATGTTCGAGCAATAAACAAGAGCGATTTACCACAAAAAATCGAAAAAAAAGAGCTATTTAAAAATAATGTCAGAATATTGCAACTTTCCGCATTAAAAAAAATAGGCATTAAGCAGTTTGAAAATGAAATAATTTCATTAGTGAAAAGTTTTGCGCCATTGCAAAATTCGGAAGTAATGGTGACAAACCTGCGCCATTTTTCAGCACTGAAAAACGCTGCGGACGATTTAGAAAAAGTAAAAGAAGAATTAAAAAAAGGGCTTTCCTCTGAATTCATCGCTGTCTATCTCAGAGACGCCCTTGATCATCTGGGAGAAATCAGCGGCAAAGTGACCAGTGAGGATATTTTAAATCACATCTTTTCTCAATTTTGTATTGGAAAATAAGAATCGAATCGTTAACTTAATTGTTTCACGTGGAACAAATTTTTTAGAAAAATAAGAATGAGCAATTTCAGAGAACAGTACGACGTCATCGTTGTTGGCGGGGGGCACGCCGGAAGTGAGGCTGCCCTTGCTGCGGCGAGAATGGGAATGAAAACACTTCTCATCACCATGAATATTTTTACCATTGCCCAGATGTCCTGCAACCCGGCAATCGGAGGTCTGGCCAAAGGACATTTGGTGCGCGAGCTAGATGCTTTGGGCGGAGAAATGGGAAAAGCTATCGATGACGAAGGAATCCAATTTCGCATGTTGAATAAATCCAAAGGCCCGGCTGTGTGGTCTCTGCGCGCTCAGGCGGATCGACTGGGCTACAGCGTGCGTATGCGTCGTGCCATAGAAAAGCAAGAGAATCTGGATTTACTGCAGGCGATGGCCACTGAGGTGCTTGTAGAAAAAAACAAATGTGTTGGCGTTCGTATTTTTACCGGCAGCGAGATTCGTGGCAAAGCAGTGATTCTGACGGCGGGTACTTTTTTGAATGGGCTGGTACATATTGGCATGACGAGTTTTCCTGCTGGGCGAGCCGGGGAATTTGCCGCGACCGGGATCACTGAGAGTCTTGTGAAAATCGGTTTTCGTGCCGGCAGACTTAAAACGGGAACACCGCCGCGCATCGACGGCAGAACGGCTGATTTCACCAAAATGGTCGAACAGCCCGGAGACCCGGAGCCGGTACCGTTTTCTTTTCAAACGGAAAAAATTACCCAGCAGCAGGTGCCGTGTTTTTTGACGGCGACTAACGAAAAGACTCACGAAATTCTCCGTTCTGGATTTGTCCGGTCGCCGCTGTTTGCCGGGAAAATAATCGGCGTGGGCCCGCGCTATTGTCCTTCAATAGAGACCAAGCTGGATCAATTTCCCGACAGAATTAGTCATCAGCTTTATCTCGAACCCGAAGGCAGGGATACAAGCGAGTATTACGTGAACGGATTTTCTACTTCTTTGCCCGAAGATACGCAAATTTTAGGTTTGCGCACCGTGCCGGGGCTGGAAAATGTCAAGGTAACTCGTCTGGGCTACGCCATCGAATATGATTTTTTTCCGCCCAACCAATTGAAAGCAACACTGGAAACCAAGTTGGTGGAAAATCTCTATTTTGCTGGTCAGATAAATGGCACGTCCGGTTACGAAGAGGCAGCAGTGCAGGGATTTGTGGCTGCGGTAAATGCAACACGAAAATTACGCCATGAATCGCCTTTCATTCTCGATAGATCTCAGGCATACATTGGCGTTTTGATCGACGATTTGATTAATCGCGAAATCGATGAGCCATATCGTATTTTTACCTCGCTGTCAGAGTATCGCCTGCTGCTGCGCCAGGATAATGCGGATTTACGACTGTCGCATTTCGGGCATGGGTTTGGACTGATACCCGAAAATTTTTACCGACGCGTCACACAAAAGAAACAACTCATCGCTCGTTACATTGAAGAATTCAAAAAAACAATGATCGCGCCTGAAGATATTAATCCGATTCTGCAGCAAAGACAGCGGTCAACGATTTCTGAAAAGGCATCGCTGTACCATTTGCTCAAGCGGCCTGAATTAAAATTAGAGGATTTCGGGGGAATTTTAGACCACCCGCTTTTTAAAGCGGAAAAAGATTCGCTGCTGAAATCAGTTTGCGAGCAAGTGGAGATTGAAATCAAATACGAGGGATATCTAAAAAGACAGCAAGCGCAGGTGGAAAAATTTCGCAAGTTGGAAAACAAGAAAATCCCGGCGGGTTTCAATTTTGAAGATGTGGCGTCTCTTTCCCGAGAATCGCGGGAGAAATTAAAAAAAATACAGCCGCGTTCCATAGGTCAGGCTTCTCGTATTGCCGGAGTATCTCCTTCGGATATCGCCGTGTTATTGGTTGCCATGAAAAAGATGGCTGGTTAAAATGTTCCACGTGAAACAATTTGAAAGAGAATGAGAAACGAGGATAGAGAGAAATTAGAGAATATTTTTGCTCTGATAGGCGAACCGGGTTCTGCTTTTCAGATTAGCCGTTTTGCGCGTTATTATCAGTTATTGCAGCAATGGAATCAGCGCACAAATCTGATTTCTCGCAGCGATACGGCTCACATTGTTGAGCACCATTTTGCCGAGTCGCTGGCTATCTTCGCTGATTTTTTTGTTCCAAACAAAGGAAAAATGTTAGACGTTGGCAGCGGCGGCGGCTTTCCAGGCATTCCCATTGCTATTTTGCGTCCTGAACTTGAGGTTTTTCTCAATGAATCGAAACGAATGAAAGCGCTTTTTTTGAAGGAAGTGGCTGAAGGTTTGGATTTAAAAAATGTGCGCGTGATAATGGATCGCTGTGAAAATCTGCGGCGGGAAGATAACTTAGTTCATTCTTTTGATTTTGTCGTGACGCGAGCCGTGGCAAAACTCGCTGTCGTTTTTGGTTGGACAAAAGCATTGTTGAAAAAAGAAGGATTTTTCATCGCCTGGAAAGGCGGAGATGTGAATTCGGAAATTGAAGAATTGAAGCAAAACCATCTAATCGAAACGGTGAAAAGCAAAGAAATGGATCATCAATTAGTAGATCCGGCAAGAAAAAGATGCCTTGTGTACGTGAAAGTCTAAAATGGAGGAGTTGTAAGTTGGAATCAAATTTATATGAGAAGTTGAAAACGTTGGTAACTGAAAAGCAGAATCCTGACACAATGGGGCTGGATTCAATGAGTGTGGAAGAAATTTTGCTCGTGATCAACAAACAAGATAAAACCGTTCCCCTGGTAGTAGAGAAACAAATTCCTTACATTGCGCAGGCAGTGGAAATCGTCGTAAATGCAATAAAAAATGGCGGCCGGCTAATTTACGTAGGCGCCGGCACCAGCGGCAGACTCGGTGTTTTAGATGCCTCGGAAATTCCTCCTACTTTTGGAGCGGATAAAAATTTGGTTCGGGGAATCATTGCCGGCGGAAATAGGGCGTTAGTGGAAGCCCAGGAAGGCGCCGAGGACAGAAAAGAGGACGGAGCCCGCGATTTGATGGCAATTGGCTTTACGGCTAAAGATGTCGCGTGCGGAATTTCCGCCAGCAGAATTACTCCTTACGTCGTCGGAGCAATCGAACAAGCGCGAAAAATAGGTGCCAAGACGCTGTACGTGACCTGTACTCATCGCGAACAATTGGAGTTGGATGTCGATGTCGCGATTTGCCCTGTTGTCGGCCCGGAAGTAATTATGGGCTCTACGCGGATGAAGGCCGGCACCGCGCAAAAATTGGTGTTAAATATGTTGACCACGACGACCATGATTCGTCTGGGAAAAGTTTACAACAATATGATGGTCGATCTGCAGATGACGTCAAAAAAATTGGAAGAGCGCTCCAAAAGGACAGTGATCATGGTCACGGGAGTCGACTACGATACGGCGAAAAAAGTACTCAAAGAAGCGGAAGGTCATGTAAAAACGGCGTTAGTGATGATTTTGAAGGGCGTGGATAAAAAAGAAGCGCAGAGGCGGTTAAATTTATCGGACGGATTTGTAAGAAAGGCAATCGAAGGCAATTTTTAATCAAATTATGACAGTAGAAGACATTTTACATATTGTTGAAAAATCTCACCCGGTAAAGCGGATTCTTTCTGGTATTCAATCGAAAAGAGAGATTTACATCAAAGGGCTGGCAGGTTCGTTGCGAGCTCTTTTTTTAGCGGCGCTGTACAAAAACCTGCATCGCCCGATTATTTTTATTACGGGCGAAGAAGGGAGCGAAGAGCTTTTTCGCGACGATTTGGAATCTCTGTTAGGCCAGAGCCGAGTCGCTTCGTTCCCTCGTCTGAGAGAATTTGCTGCGAAAGGCTCTCTTTACGACGATCATCTCAAAAACGAACTGTTGTCAGCAATTCAGAAGCTTCTGGAAAAGAAAAAATTTATCACTATTTTGCCGGCAAAAACATTAGCGCACAAATTTCCTTCGTTGGCTGATTTCCGCGCGCAAAGACTATATTTTGAAGTCGGGAAAATTTTGGATTTTGAATTTGTCAAAAAAATGCTATCTGATCTGGGCTTTGTGCGCGAATATTTGGCAGAAAGCTGGGGCGAGATGAGCGTTCGCGGCGGCATCGTGGATATTTTTCCTTATGGAAGCGACTCGCCGTACCGCGTAGAATTTTTTGGCGATAAAATCGAATCGATCAGAAGCTACGACCCGGTTACGCAACGCTCGGTTAACAAGATTCATGAATTAGCGGTTTATTCTCAATTTCCTGAACAGACCGATGAAAATTCACTTTCCTTTGAAAAGTCAATTCTTGACTATTTTGATGATACTGCCATTGTGGTTGTCGACGAAAAGCCGCTTATCGAGAGAAATCTTGAAGAATTTTTTGGGTACAATCCGCAGCAAACGACACAACTCATTAAAAAACAAACAAATATGGGTGATTTGTTTTTTCCCTGGGAGAAAATTAAACAAAAGCTCGAAAAATTCACTCGTATCGAACACAATTCTTTTCTTCCTGACAGAGATTTTTCCGAAGTCATTGATTTTGGCGCCCAGGAACAGGAGTCGCTGCACGGAAACGTTAAACTGCTGAAGACAAAAGTAGCCGCTTATGCCGGAATGACCAATTCGGGGAGGAGCGAGAATCAAATTTTCTTTTTGTGCGCACGGGCAGAACAAGTAGAAAGGCTGAGCGAATTGTTCGAAGACGCCGGTGTAAATCTCGATAAAATGCAATTTGTCGTTTCGGGGTTGAGTCAGGGATTCATTTTTCGGCAGGGGCAAATTGTCGTTTTAACCGATAATCAATTTTACGGTCGCCGTTCTCGCTGGAGAAAGAGGAAAAAAATACCTCAGGGCTTGACGGTGCAGCAACTCAATACATTGAGCGTCGGCGATTTTGTGGTGCATGTGGATAAAGGGATCGGCATTTATCGCGGGCTGAAAAAAATCACCGTTTTGGGCCACGAGCGCGAGTGTCTGAGTATCGAATATCGCGACGGAGACATGCTGTATGTGCCGCTGGAGCGAATGGATCGCATCCAGAAATATTCCGCCAAAGAAGGAGCCATTCCCACAATTTCAAAATTGGGCTCCAAAGATTGGGATCGCTTAAAAAAACGGACCAAAAAGCGAATCAAAGATATCGCGCGGAAACTCACAGTACTTTACGCGAAAAGAAAACTCCAGTCTGGACACGCTTTTTCCGAAGACAGTTTGTGGCAAAAGGAATTGGAAGCCTCTTTTGAGTTCGAAGACACGCCGGATCAGCGCAAAGCGACGATAGAGGTAAAAAGAGACATGGAGAAAACCTACCCCATGGATCGCGTCATTTGTGGCGATGTGGGTTACGGAAAAACCGAGGTCGCCATTCGCGCCGCTTTTAAAGCGGTTAATGATAACAAACAAGCGGCTGTTTTAGTGCCGACGACCATTCTTGCGCTGCAGCATTATGAATTATTCAAGAAGCGGCTGGAAAAATTTCCTGTGAGAATAGAGATGCTTTCTCGTTTTCGTTCACGTTCGGAGCAGAAGTACATCATCGAAAAATTGGCGCAGGGAAAAATAGACGTCGTCATCGGCACACATCGGCTGCTGTCCAAAGATGTTCAATTCAAAAATTTGGGATTGCTGATCATCGATGAAGAACATCGATTTGGCGTCAACAAAAAAGAACAGCTCAAAACGAAGTACGTGAATGTAGATGTTTTATCCATGTCGGCGACGCCAATACCGAGAACGTTAAACATGGCGCTGCTGGGCATTCGGGACATGTCTTTAATCGCAACGGCTCCGCAAAACAGGCGCTCAATTCATACCGAGATTGCGCCGTTTAATTTGGATTTGATTCGGAGCGCTATTTTAAAAGAAGTCGATCGCGGAGGACAGGTTTTTTTTGTACACAATCGCGTGGGCACGATCGAGTCGATGGCAAATATCATTCGCCGCCATGTACCGGAAATTAGTGTCGCTGTAGCGCACGGACAGATGGATGAGCGGCAGTTGGAAAAAGTGATGTGGGATTTTGCCACGCGCAAGTACCATTGCCTTGTTTCCACGATGATTATCGAGTCCGGTCTGGACATTCCCAATGTGAATACTATGATTATTAATCGTGCAGATCGATTTGGTTTGTCTCAATTGTATCAATTGCGCGGCCGTGTGGGGCGCTCGGATCAGCAGGCATTTGCATATTTGCTGGCGCCGTCGATTAAAAGTCTGACCCGAGGTGCGCTCAAACGGCTACGAATTATTGAAGAATTTGCGGATTTGGGCGCTGGTTTCAATATCGCGATGCGGGATTTGGAAATCAGAGGCGCGGGAAATCTTTTGGGGACAGAACAAAGCGGCCATATTGTGGCGCTGGGATTTGATCTGTACACCAAGATAATCGATGAGGCGATTCAAGAATTAAAGGCGGAACAGGAAGGAAAACCGGTTGCCGAAATCAAGCCGCGGACAGAAGTGAAAATTATTTTTGAAAAAGACGCCTATCTGCCGGACAAATACATTGACCGACCGGAATTTAAAGTGGATATTTATCGCCGTCTGGCGAATGCGGCAGAAGTCGAAAAAGTGGAGCAGATTCGCGAAGAGGTCATTGATCGCTTCGGCAGAATGCCTGAACCCGCAAAAAATTTATTCAATTTTGTTGTTTTGAAATTGCTGGCGCAAAGAAATGATTTCAAAGTAATCAAGTTTTTCCCGCAAGAACTGTTGTGCTTTTTCAGCGATCGTATTGCCAAGGCAGCGAGTCGGGAACTAATTGAAAATAAAATCAGTTGGATAATAGACAAAGCACATGGTGAGTATCAATTTGTGCAGGGAAAAGAAGAGGGCTTTGGCATAAAAATTCTTATTCCAGAAAAGGAAGCGGATCCGCTCGAGTATGGGAAAAACTTCTTGATGAATTTAAATTAGCGGTTGAAGCTTTTTTTAGGATAATTTAACGCCCCAAAATAAATGGTAACTATTTGTTTATATTGGGCTTGTGTGTTTCTAAAAAATAATAGTGGATTAACCTCTTTAATTTCAGTTGGTTAACAAACTTGGAGGAAGGGAATGAAAATTTCCGGTCGTTTTGGTTGGGCGCTTGCATTGTCTGCGATGTTGCTGGTCACATTATTTTCTTGCGGCGATAGAAATAAGCGACTCGTCGCACGCGTCGGCGGTCAAAAAATTTCTGCAGAAGATTTTATCAAATCTTTTGCCAGAAATAAAAAGACTAATCAGGTGCGCGGAGCCACGCTTGAAGAAAAAAAGAAGCATCTCAATGGCATGATTAACAATGCTCTCAAATTGATCGACGCCTATCAAAGCAAGTTGGATTTAGATACTCTCTTTCAAAAGAGACTGGACGAGCGATCTCGCGCTATTATGTTTCGCCGTCTCGTGGAAAAGAAAGTCGTGGAAAAAATAGTACCGGAATCGCGCGTGAAAGATTACTACCACAAAGCGAACCGTGAGGTGAAAATTCGACAGATCGTAGTGAAATTTGATCCCAACGTTCCTGATTCACGTTCTCGCGCTTTGCAGCGGGCGCGCGCGATTGTTCGTAAATTAAAATCAGGCGATAGGTTTGATAAAATTGCAAAGAGCGAATCCGACGACGCCAAAACCGCTTCCCAGGGCGGCATCATGGGCTATTTGAAATGGGGACCCACTTCTTATAAAAATCCGCTTTACGTCGCGGTGTTCGATTTAAAAGAAAATGAGATTTCCGATCCTATTGAAGTAGGAAGCGCGTTTTATATCGTCAAGGTTGTTCACATCAAAAAGTATCCTGCGCCTCCTTATGAACAGCAGAAGGAGCAAATTAAACAGGCGATTTGGCGCGTTCATAATCGGGAGATTGAACAGGGTTTTTATGATTATTTAGACCAATTAAAGAAGAAGTATCGTCTGAAATATAAGTCAGCAGTGATGCAAATGTTCTTGGATCGGATAAATCAAAAGCCGAGTTCGCCGGCAGGGGAAAAATCAAAACCCAAAAAGCTTGAACAACGATTTTCTGCGGCAGAACTGAGTCGGGTCATTGCGGAATTATCGTTCACGACCATTTCGGTCAGAGACGTAGTGGATGTGTTGAGCATTTATCCGTCACACCGCAGACCCCGATTTCGAACGCTTGACGACGTGAAAACTTTTTTAGACGAAAGAGTGGCGCAAAAGTACTTACTGGAAAAAGAGATTAATGTAAACGATCTTAAAAAAGATCCGATAGTCAAGGAGCAGGTGAAAAATTTCAAAGAGGCGCAGTTGATTCAGATGATTTACCGCGATCGCGTCTCCAAAAAATTGAATTTAACAGAGGCAGATTATCAGAAATATTTCGAGGAACATCGAGAGGATTTCAAAAATCCGCCCATGCGCGATGTTCAGGAAATTTATGTGAACTCGAAAGAAATAGCCGCTAAAGTTGTTCAATTAGCTCGCGCCGGGAGAAATTTTACCCGCTTGTTCGAGCAGTACAATAAAAAGAAGTCTTTGGAGAAAAACAAAGGCAAAATTGGGTTTATTTCACGGGGCCGCGGAGGAATCGGAAAACCGGCCTTCAAGGTGAAAGTTGGCGGCGTGACCGATCCGATTCTGATTGGCAAAGGCTATAGCATTATCAAGGTTCTGGGCGAAAAACCAGCGACGCTGCAAAGCTACGATGAGGCGAAGCGCTTGGTGCAATCGCGACTGCGCCGAATTAAAAAAGACAGCCTGGAAAAACAATGGCTGGAATCGTTGAGACAAAGAATCGATGTTGTTGTCTATGAAAATGCGCTGAAGCAAACAGGCAAAAAATATGTTGGGCCTGATATTGTGGCTGTGGATTGAAGAAGGAGTAGTCTTTTTCTTTATTAATAAAAGAGATTTTGCAAAATTTTAGAAAGCTAAAGGATGTTAAAATAAATGAAAACCCGATTTTTTATTTTCCTGTTAATTGTTTCATTTTTTGCCTGCTCCAAGAAAAAAGAAGAATCGAAACAAGTTATTGTAAGTGTTGGCAACGAAAAGTTGACCTGGGGCATGTTATCGCGAGAGATTCCGGATAATTTGAAGGGAAAAATGTCGCACGAGGAAGTTGGTATTTATATCCAGCAATGGATAGATCAGGAGCTTTTATATCAGGCGGCAGTGAAAATGGGAATGGATTTGGACGCGGATTATTTCCAGGAATTGGAAAAGATGAAAAAAGAGCTCTTGGTGCGGAAATTTTTAGAAAGTTATTTATTGACCAAAGACGCTCAAGTTTCAGAGGATGAAGCGTTGGCGTTTTACCAAAAAAATAAAGACACTTTTATTGTTCCCAAGACCGAAATCCACGCTTTGCACATACTGGCGCCGACGATTGAGATCGCAAATCAGGCGCTAAAACGCATCGGTGCCGGCGAGGACTTCGAAAAGGTGGCGCGAGATTTGTCTGTCGATTATCGTGACCGCGGTCGAATCGATTTAGGTTATTTTAATAAGGACGACGTTGTTCGGGAGGTCGCGAACAAGGTTTTTTCGTATCGCGTTGGTTCTGTGACCCGGCCGATCAAATCAGAATTTGGTTATCATATTTTTAAAATATTAGCCAGGCGAGAAAGAGGCACCTTTCGAAAATTTGATGATGTCAAGAATCAAATTTATGAACGTTTGCGCGCCGGCAAAAAGAAACAGGCATATCGCAGTTTGATTTCTGATCTGCGTCAAAAAATTGCAGTGGAAAAGAACGAATCTTTTATTAATCAAATGTACGGTGATTCTGCTGCCGCGAAAAAAATGCCATAATTTTGATAATGGAGATTTTTTTGATGAAAAACAAAATATTTTTATGGGCGATTCTTCTTTGCGTGGGTACTGTCAACGGGTTATTTTCTCAGCAGGTAATTGATAGAATCGCCGCGATTGTCGAAGATGATGTTATTTTATCTTCAGAGCTGACACAGTATTCCCTCAACATGGCTTTTCAGTTAGGAATTGACCCGAGAAAAAATCCGGATAAATTTGTACAACTGGAAAAGCGGACGTTGCAGAATTTGATCAATCAGAAAATTTTGCTGGCGAAGGCGGAAGAGGATAGCGTTGAGGTTGATGAACGCCAAGTAGACAGCGTGCTTGAGGAACAAATCAAGAATATGATTAAAAGAGTGGGTTCTGAAGCTGAATTGGAAAAACAATTAGGCATGTCTATTGGAAAGATAAAACGCAAATTTCGCGATGATGTGAGAAATAATTTAAGGGTGGAGCGACTACGCGGAACGATGTCTCAGAAAATAACTATCTCACGTCGCGAAGTGGAAGAATTTTACAAGACAATGAAGGACAGTATTCCTGAAATAAAAGAAACAGTGGACATCAGTCATATTTTATTGAATGTCAAACCCGGAGAAGCTGCGGAAAAAGAAGCACTAGCGAGAATCAAGGAATTGCAAAAACGAATTCAGGCGGGCGAAGATTTTGCTGAGTTGTGTCGACAATACTCAGAAGATCCAGGCAGCAAAGCGCGTGGCGGAGAATTGGGTTTCATTCAGCGCGGCGATTTTGTACCGGAATTTGAAGAAGTCGCTTTCATGTTGAAGCCCGGAGAAATTTCCGATATTGTAAAGACGCGTTTTGGCTATCACATTATTCAATGCATCGAACGTCGCGGCGACAAAATCAACGTGCGCCATTTGCTCATTTTGTTGCAGCCGACAAAAGAGGACGAAAAACGCACCTACGAAAAAGCCTTGAAAATAAGAAAAATGCTCGACGAGCCGGGTGCTGATTTCGCGGAGATCGCTAAAAAATATTCCGACGACGAAACGAGCCGGGATCAGGGCGGTCATTTGGGGAAGTTTGAAGTTGACAATTTGCAGGAAAAAGAATTTAAGAATGTGATAGAGTCGCTTGAAGTGGGAGAAATTTCCCAGCCTTTTAAAACGCGATTCGGCTGGCATATTTTAAAATTAAACGACAGACAGGATGCGAGAAAGATCTCCATTGAAAAAGATTGGGATCAATTGGAAGCCTGGGCGCTGAAAATTAAACAGCAGAGAGAGTTTCAGAAATGGCTGGATGATTATAAGAAAAATGTTTACGTTGAAATAAAAATGAAAGATTCTGATTACCGCAGTTTGCTTCTGAATTGATTTTCGATTATGAAAAATTCTTTGGCGAAGACAAGCCCTTGGATTCTGTTATCCACAGGGCTTACTTTGTATGGGGCTAAATCTATTGAGTCTTGTTTACAAAAAAAGATCATTGTGATTTTAGAAGGCAAATCAAAAGGAAACAGGGAACAGATGAATTTGCTGTTCAGTAAAATAGAATGTTCTCTTTTTGTGAGAAATGATTTTGAGTAAAACAGACAAATAATTTTCTCGAAAGAAGTTGTCAATGTCTATTCATTGGAAAAAGACAATTGTTGCCTTGTTAATTTTGTTTTCAGCGCCGGCTCTGTTCGCTCAGTTGCGCGAGCCGTCCAGCAAGTTTACTGTGGGGCGGTTGAAATATCGCGGCGGCGGCGACTGGTACAATGACCCGTCAGCCATACCAAACTTGCTTCAATTCATGAAACAGCACACCACGCTGCAAGTGGCTGAAGATGAGCAACGCGTGGGAATTATGGATCAGGAATTGTTTTCTTATCCCGTTATTTTTATGACAGGCCACGGCAGAATCGAGTTTTCTGACGAAGAGGCAGCACGATTGAGAAATTACCTGACGCACGGGGGCTTTTTGTACGCGGACGATGATTATGGTATGGATAAATTTTTTCGCGCAGCGATGAAAAAAGTTTTTCCCGACAAAGAACTGGTCGAGCTGCCGTTCAGTCATCCGATTTATCATTGCCAGTTTCAATTTAGCAGCGGCTTGCCCAAGATTCACGAACACTATGGCGGTCCGCCTCACGGGTATGCCTTTTTCCATGAGGGCAGAATGGTCGTGTTTTACTCTTTCAACACAAACATTTCAGACGGCTGGGTGGATCCAGAAGTTCACGGCGATCCGGAAGAAGTTCGCAGAGAGGCTTTCAAAATGGGCACCAACATTATTGTTTATGCGCTCACGCATTAGGGGAGAGATGACTGTTCAGGAAAAATATCAAAATTTATTGGAAAGAATCGGCGCGGTTCGGCGGAAAAGCAAAATCATTGAGCTTGTCAAAAGTAGTATTATTTTCGTTTTTCTTCTTACACTCGCTTTTTTGCTGATGCAGATTTTGGAGTCAGTCTTCCGTTTTGACACGATGGGAAGAACCGTGCTGATGGTTGTATTGGTGCTTGGCGCATTGGCCGCGGCTGTTTATTTTTTGATTAGGCCTTTGCTGTCGCTTGTGTTGGCCCGAAATAAGCCCAAGGATGTAGAAGTTGCCCGGCAAATCGGGGGTCATTTTCCCGGCATTTCCGATCGTCTTGCTAATGCGCTTCAGGTTTTTCGGCTGCGGGACGATGCTGAACTTGGTCTGTCGTCCGAGCTGACGGATTTGAGCGTTGAAGAAATTTACGAACAGACAAAAGAAAAAAAATTCCTCGAGGCAGTTTCCTGGCGTCCGGCGATGCAGTGGGGAAAGTTTCTGTCAATTGCACTGGTCGGTTTTCTTTTTTTGCAAATCGTTTTTTCTTCTTCGTTTTCAAGTGCTGCAAATCGGTTATTGCATCCGCGAACGCCATTCAAAAATGCGCCGAAAATTAGTTTTGAAGTAACGCCAGGTAACGGGCGGGTCATAAAAAATGAATCTGTCGCCATTTCAGCGCGAGTGACGGGGGAGCGAATTGATGAAATTTCCCTGCATCTGGAAGGTATCCACGGCGCGTTTCACCAGGAATATCCGTTGACTGCCAAAAACGGAAGTGAGTTTTACTACACCATTCCGCACATTCAGGACACGACAATTTATTATTTTTCGGCAAAAGAGAACAACAGCGCCCGTTTTCAACTCGATGTTGTGGAGTTACCGTTGATTCGGCAGCTCAAGGTGACAATTATTCCTCCGACATATTCGGGAATGAAAGCAACGCCGTTGGAAGAAAATGTCGGTGACTTTAGTTGTCTGCGCGGTTCATACGCTTCGTTGAAAATCGCGGCGAATAAAATTTTGACAAGCGCGAAGATTGTTTTGAATGAAAAAAAAGAATTTTCTTTGTCCCTCTCCGGAATGCGCGCTCAGGGCGGATTTCGCGTGCGCGATTCGGGGGTTTATTTTATTCGTCTGAAAGATGCCGAGGAAATGGAAAATAAAGATCCCATCCGGTATCGCATTTCCATCATTGAAGATGTCTATCCCACGATCACGATTAAAGTACCCGGCCAGGACGTAGATTTGTCTGAAGATTTAGTGCTGCCGCTGCAAATCGAGGCCGAGGATGATTTCGGATTTACAGCGCTGCGCTTGGGCTACAAAATTCTTCGTTCTGATTCGCCCAACCAAGACACAACGTGGCAGTTTTTGCCGCTGAAATATGAGGTTTTTCAAAAGACAAAATTGTTCAATGACTTTGTCTGGGAATTGACTCCGTTGAATTTGTTTCCCGGAGATATCGTGCGTTATTTTGCCGAGGTTTTTGACAACGACGATATTTCCGGTCCCAAAAGCATGAAATCGATGATTTATTCCGCGAGATTTCCAACGCTGGAAGAAATTTACGCTGCGGCAAATTCCGAACAGGAGGAGACTTATCAGAGCGTCGAGGGTTTGTACGAAAAAAGCAAAGCGCTCAAGCAGGACATTGACAAATTGGTGCAGGAGCTGAAGAAAAATCCCGAAATGAAATGGGAGCAAAAGCAGCAAGTCAACGATGTGCTGAAAAATCAGAAAGATGTAGAAAAATCGCTCGCGGAAGTGCAGCAGCAATTGGATCAAATGCTTGAGCGCATGGAGAAAAATGATCTCGTCAGCCTGGAAACGTTGAAAAAATACGCAGAGTTGCAGAATTTATTGCAGGAGATTTTGACCGATGAATTGAAAGAGGCGCTGAAGAAATTGCAGCAAGCGGCTGAGAAAATGGACCCTGAACTGATCAAACAGGCGATGGAGCAGTTGAATTTTTCTCAGGAAGAATTTTTAAAGAATATTGAAAAAACGCTGGAAATTTTTAAACGCATTCAAATAGAACAAAAGATGGATGAGCTGGCGCGCAAAATGGAGCAACTCATCAATGAACAGCAAAAAATCAGTGAGCAGCTTAACAAAAATATTGACCAGAACGAGACCGACAAAATTTGTCAGAATCAGCAAAAGGCGAAAGAGAAAACCAGCAACCTGATGGACGACACTCAGCAGTTGGCAGACGCCATGAAAGAATTTCCGGACATGCCGGACGAGGCGCTTGAGGCATTGTTGGAGCAGGCGAAGCGAGAAGGTTTGCTGGAAAACATGAGTCAGGTCGGAAAACAGTTGCGCGCGGGAAATCAGCAGGAAGCGCAAAGTCGTTCGCAGAAGGCGATGAATTCTCTTTCTAACATGCTGAGTAACATGAATCAGGCGAAGCAGCAAATGATCCAAAAACAGAAGCGGGAAATCATGCGCGAGCTGCGGCGTCTGACTCATAATTTTGTTTTGCTGTCTGACCGCCAGGAACAATTGCTCAAAAAAACGGAGAAATTGAGTCCCAATAGTCCGCAATTGAATAAAATCGCAGATCAGCAGCAAAACATTTTGAATGCGGTGAATCGCAATGCAGACAAAATGGCTGGTTTGTCGCAGAAAACATTTTTTGTCTCTCCGCAAATGGCGCGCGCTGTGGGCCAGGCGATGCAGTTCATGTCTCAGGCGCTGTCGCAATTCGAGCAGAGAAATATCGGACAGAGCGGCAGAAATCAGCAGCGCGCAATGCTCAGTTTGAACGATGCGGCAAAACAGATGATGTCTGCCATGAAAGATTTGGCGAATGCGCAGTCCGCTACCGGACTGGAAGAGATGATGCAAAAATTAGCGCAAATGTCTGGCAAGCAGCAGGGCATCAATCAGCAGACTTTGCAAATGGGACCGGGACAAATTCCATTTTCTCTGAGTCAACAGGCGCAAATGGCTCGTTTGGCGGCACAGCAACAGGCGTTGCGCAAAACGATGGAACAACTGCAAAAAGAATTTGGTGAACGATCAGATATTTTAGGCAGATTAGACGGCATCGGAAAACAGATGGATGATGTTGTGAAAGATTTGCAGGCAAAGAGAGTGAACAGGCACACTATTCAGCGCCAGCAAAAAATTTTGCAACGGCTTTTGGATGCACAGCGGTCAGCGCGGCGACAGGATTTCAGTCGCAAGCGGCGCGCTGAAACGGGCAAATTTTATCCGGCGGTGAACCCGGGAAAATTACCGGCAAATCTGGGAGAAAAAATGCAGTCCATGCAAAAAGATTTGTTACGCGCTTTGAAAGAAGGCTATTCCAAAGATTATCAGCAATTAATTAAAAAATATTTTGAAGCACTAATCAAGAAAAATGCGGCCGATGAAAATACAATTCCGAATCATAATTAGCGCGTTGCTTTTGCTGGCAAATGTTTCGTTGGCTCAGCAAAATGATGCCCAGCGAAAATATAACGAGCAGCTTTTGCTGCGGGCGAGAAATCTTGAACAAATAGGCCGGTTCGACCTTTCGCTTGATGTGTATCGGCAATTGTGGAATAACTCGCGGACAAATATCAATTACTATCGCGGCGTGTTGAACAATCTCATTCGGCTGGGGCGTTTTGCTGAAGCGGAGAGCACGGTCAAACAGATGCTCCAATTCACAAAATCAGATTTGGTGCAAGCGGATTTGGGAGATGTTTATTTCAAGATGGGGCGGGAAGATGAGGCATTTGCTGTCTGGGATCAGATTTTAGCGGCCAGACCTAAAAGCCAGAGCAGTTATCAAATTGTGGCGTTGGCGATGCAGAAGAATTCGCAATTCGATCGGGCGATCCAAGTTTATCGTTTGGGACAAAAACGATTGAAAAATAAACGTCTTTTTTTAATCGACATGGCAAATGTTTATCGCTCGCAAATGGACTATCTCAATGCCGCGCGACAGTATTTGAGCTATTTGGAAGCATTCCCGAAACAATATTCTTTTGTTGAATCCAATATCATCTCTCTGGCGTCAAATCCCGACTATGCCGAGGACATTGTTAAAATTTTGCAAGAGCGGGTGAAAAAAAATCCCAAAAACGTGCAGCTCCGGCATTTGCTGGCAGCATCCTATTTCCGCACGGCAAATTATCAGGCGGCGCTGAGCGAATACACTGCGATTGACGAATATATTTTGACTCGAAAAAAATCAGAAAAAAACCGATTAGGCCGAGAATTGTATCAGTTCGCCCAAAATGCCCTGAATGACGGTGCTTTTGAATATGCGTTACAAGGATTTCGCTTGGTGGCGCAGCGTTATCCGAAATCTTCGTACGCCGCAAGCGCGGAATTGGGCATAGGCCAGTGTCTGCGACGGTTGAAACAATTTCCCGAAGCCATCGCTCACTATGAAAGAGTGGCGGTTGAAAGGAAGAACCGGGAGATTGAAAAAACGTGCTATTTTCGTATCGGGGAAATTCAGTTGGAGGATTTGAACGATCCGGTGGGGGCTGAAAAATCATTTCGCCGGGTACTAAATTTGAAGCCGGCGAATTCCCTGGACATTCAGGCGCGTTTTCGCATTGGGGATTGTTACATTCAAAGAGATGAACTGAAGCCGGCGCTGAAATGGTTCGGGCAAATTTTGAAGCGCTCAGACCTTAGGAAGACCAATCGCATGAGAGCCAAATTTAACCAAGCGCGGGTAAATTTTTGGTTGGGGGAATTTGACGCCGCGCAAAAGATTTTTCAGGAAATCATTGATGCGCCGATTTTTGTGCCGCAAAAGAATGAGGGCCTTTTTGTGAACGATGCCATTGAGTACGTCATGCTCATTCAGGAAAATAGTCAACAAAAAGAAGTGTTGAAAAATTTTGCGCGTGCGGAACTGAAAACGGAGCAGAGAGAATTTTCTCGGGCGATTGATATTTTGAAGAAAATGCTCACATCGAAAAACGGGGCGCAAATGAAAGATCGCATCCTTGTCAAATTGGGAGAAATTCATTTTCAAAATAAAAAATATGCCTCTGCGCTTTCTGATTTTGAGCGTGTGATCGAGGAAGTGCCGCAAAGTCTGCTGGCGGACCTGGCGCAAAAACGAATTGGCGACATTTACGCGCAGGGATTTCAGGACAAAACAAACGCGATGAAAGCGTACGAGCACGTGTTGGTGAATTATCCCGATTCCATTTATCTCGAAGAAGTTCGGGAAAAAATTCGTCGGATAGAAGAACAGAAAATAAATTAACCGGGCAGGGCGTCATGCTGAAAAAGGTGTTGCGGATTTTCGTTGTGTCAATCATAATAATTTTCACTCTCGCAGGGCTGGCGTTTGCGCAAAAAATACTCGTGTACATGGATTTAAAGCAAAACGACCACCTGAAAGCGTACGGCGTGGCTTACTGGGCGCTGGAGAAAAGTCTGAAAGTCGAATGGTTGCTGAATTATCGCGGCGGATCATTTTTCATTGATTTTAACCCGGATGTGGAACGGGAATTGCGTATCCGCGGCGTTTCTTATTCGGTGATTTCCGGCTCTGCTGCAGCGAGGATTTATGCAGAAATTGAGCAAAACAACATGGACGTTGTCCTGCTGGAAAAAGCGCCGGCGGTTGCCGTTTACCAGTCACCACGCGAGACCAAATGGGATGACGCCGTAGCGCTGGCTCTGGATTACGCTGAAATTCCTTACGCTAAATTGTGGGACAAGGAAGTTCTGACCGGAGAACTGGACAAATACGATTGGCTCCATTTGCATCACGAAGATTTCACGGGACAGTACGGAAAATTTTATCGAAATTACCGTAATACGCCGTGGTATGTGGAAACGGTCAAATTGAACGAAGCCATGGCGCGCGAGATGGGATTCAAAAAAGTTTCCCAATTAAAATTAGCCGTGGTGAAAATGATCAAGGAATATGTTCTGCGCGGTGGGTTTTTGTTTGCCATGTGTTCCGGCACGGACACTTATGATATTGCATTGGCGGCCGCGAACACCGATATTT
Source organism: Calditrichota bacterium (assembly GCA_013152715.1). Classification (NCBI taxonomy): domain Bacteria; kingdom Pseudomonadati; phylum Calditrichota; species Calditrichota bacterium. Next base: position 7,871 of record JAADFU010000002.1, on the reverse strand, counting down.
GCGCCGCGGTTTTTGACGGCGATCCGGTGGACCCGAATTTCCAGCAAAAATTGGACTACTCAAAATGTCTCGCATTTCAGAATTTCAAAGTGATCACGGATCCGTTGGTTTACGAATATTCCGACATCGACATTCCGCCGAGCAACAATCCGATTTTGCGCGACGAATCCACGGACTATTTCACGCTTTTTGAATTTTCCGCCAAATACGACCCGGTTCCGACCATGCTCACTCAGTGCCACGTTTCAGTAATCAAGGGATTTATGGGGCAGACGACCGGCTTCAGAAAAAGTCTCATCAAAAGGTCTGTGGTCATCATGGCGGAGACCGAAGGTACGGAGCAGGTCAAATATTTACACGGGAATTTAGGAAAGGGGACATTCACTTTTTACGGGGGACACGACCCGGAAGATTATCGCCATTTCGTCGGCGATCCCAAGACGCAGCTTTCGCTGCACAAAAATTCTCCTGGCTATCGTTTGATTTTGAATAACATTTTATTTCCGGCGGCAAAGAAAAAAAAGAGGAAAACATAATGGACAGGATGTTTGAATTTAACGTAAGAACGAATTCTCAAACCGAACTGGTGAAAATTGATCATCTGGTGAATCGCGCTATCGAGGAAAGCGGCATCAAAGACGGGATTTGTGAAATTTTTATTCCGCACACCACAGCGGCGGTTACCATCAACGAAGGCGCTGACCCGAGCGTGGTGCGCGATTTTCTGTTTGAAATCAACAAAGTGATTCCCCTCAGCGACGGCTATCATCACAGCGAAGGAAATTCCGCGGCGCACATTAAATCGAGTCTTGTGGGTTGCTCCGAGACAGTGATTGTGGAAAATGGCAGAGCAAAATTGGGCACCTGGCAATCGGTATTTTTCTGCGAATTTGACGGACCGCGGAGCAGACGCGTCTGGATTAAGATAATTTAGCCGGAAAACGTGATTTAGCGCACGGCAAAATATTTGTTTTTTAAGAAATTTATCTGAGGCGCGCAGATGATCAGAATCGCCCGAAAGTCGCTCAACTGTTCCAGCTTTGCACAGATGGCGCTGGCTAAAAGTTACAGGTTGTTAATTTGGGCGCTACGTTTAGCTTTTAAAAATTAGACAATTAACATAAATTCTCGGGGTGGCGCGAAAAAGGCATACTTTTTGTAACAAAATTGAATTAAGCTTTAGAAAAATTTAGAGATGGCACCCAACGAGAAAAAATTGCATCCTGGCACAGACTAATCCATTTCACACCCATGAACTTCAGCCAACTCTTTCCGAAAATGAAAATATGAACATAGATGAGGGCATACATGAACGGGCGAAGAATATTTTCGTTAGCAATCTTTTTGATAGTTGTTTTTGCAAAAATGACGCTGGCAGGGCAACTCACTTCGGTGACTGTTACTCCCAGCAATAACGCCGCCGGTGCGCCGACAATTTACACTTTTGGTTTCACAACTTCTGCCACCGGCAACGGTGTGGACGTGGGAATTCCTGCGGACGGAAAAGTTGTGATCATTTTTCCCGCGGGATTTGATTTGACCAGCGCTGAGCTGGCGCAATCAACAGACTTGGGCGTACTGGATGGCGGTTTGACCACAACGGTGTCCGGTGATACAATTTTTGTTACGAGAGACGGCACCGGTTCAGTCATTGCGGGAAACACTGCCGTCGGTTTAAAAGTTGCCGTTGTCGGAAATCATCAGACTGCCGCTACGACTTACCAAGTGCAAATGGAAACCCGCCTTTCCGATGACACACAAATAGATTCCGGAACTTCAGCGAATTTCACTGTCACACATGGCTCGCTGGCGACGTTCAATTTTGCGCCTATCGGTAATCAGACTGCCGGTGCTGGTTTTGCGATTACAATTACTGCTGTGGACAATTACGGTAACACGGTCGAAACTTTCTCCAATACAGTAACTCTTTCGGATTTAAGCGCCACGCTGTCGCCAACCACGACGACAAGTTTCTCGTCAGGCGTCTGGAGCGGCACCGTCGTGATTAATCAGAGCTACCAAAACGACAACATTACTGCAACGTATCAGAATATCGCCGGAACATCGAACAATTTCAACGTCAATGCCGGGAGTCTGGATCATTTTACTTTTCAGACAATTTCCAGCCCGCAAACCGCCGGAGCCGCTTTTTCTGTAACCATCACCGCCGCTGATGCGCAGGGAAATCAGGTAACAGATTTCACTGACATCGTGAATCTGTCTGACAGCACTGGCACAATTTCGCCCACAGTTACGGGAAATTTTGTCGCCGGTCAGTGGACGGGAAATGTTTCCATGACTCAGGCGAGAAAAGATGTGGCAATTATTGCTACTTATGGCGCGATTGTTAGTTCGTCAAATTTATTCAACATGCAGTCGGCGGCGCTGGCAAATTTTTCCATTTCCACTATCGCCAACCAAACCGCCGGCGCGCCGTTTTCAATTCAAGTGACGGCTCAGGATCAGTACGGAAATACGGTGGAGAATTTCACCGAGACGGCTGATATTTCCGATTTAACCGGAACAATTTCTCCCACGGTGAGCGGCAATTTTTCACAGGGAATTTGGACTGGCGATGTAACCATTGCAACCACGCAGTCGGGGGACAAAATTACTGTAGTGCGCACATCTACTCAAGTCGAGTCCGGTCAGTCGAATGCTTTCAATGTGCAGCCCGGGCCGCTGGATCATTTTGCGTTTAATTCGATCGCCTCTCCGCAAACAGCAGGTCTGGGATTTAGCATCACAATCACCGCGATGGACGCCAACAATAACACGGTAAGTAGTTTTAGCGGTACTGCTGGTTTGTCGGATTTAACGGGTACGGTAAATCCCGGTGTAACGGGAAATTTTTCCGGCGGCGTCTGGTCGGGAACCGTGACCATTACGCAGAGCCAACCATCTAATCGCATCACGGCCACCAGCGGCAACAAAACCGGAACTTCAAACAATTTTGATGTTGACGCCGCAGCGCTGGATTATTTTGAAATCAGCTCCATCGGAAGCCCTCAAATTGCAGGCACGCCATTTTCGATTACAATTCGCGCGCGCGACACTTACGGCAATTTAGTGGATACTTACACGACGCCGGTGAATTTATTCGACAATACGGGGACAATTTCGCCGGTAACAACCGGGAATTTTAGCAATGGCGTCTGGACAGGAAACGTGAGTATCACCAAAAGTCAGACTGACGTGAGAATTACCGCCTCGGGCAGCGGAAAACAAGGCGCGTCCAACTATTTTAATGTTGTGCCGGCGCCATTGGAAAGATTTTCAGTTTCCACAATTGGCACGCAAGCAGCGGGAGAGTCGTTCACAATTACAGTGACGGGCTTGGATTTTTACAGCAACCGCGTAACAGATTTTAGCGGAACCGTGGACATCACCGATTTAACCGGCACGATCAGCCCGACGGCGAGCGGAAATTTTGATCAGGGACAATGGAGCGGCGCTGTAACGATCACACAAGTGATGAGCAGCGACCGCATCACCGTTACGCGTTCCGGAGGGACACAAACGGGTTCGTCGAACTTGTTCGACGTTGTCGCGGGAAATGTGGATCATTTTCAAATTTCAGCAATTTCATCGCCGCAGACTGCCGGGACGCCATTTTCTGTAACGATCACGGCTCAGGATGCCAATAACCAGACAGTGACGAATTTCACCGGGACTGTTAATTTGTACGATTTAACCGGAACCCTGTCGCCCACGGTTACGGGAAATTTTTCCGGCGGCGCGTGGACGGGAAATCTGACGGTAACGAAATCATTCTCCAATAATAAAATTTCCGTTGCCGGGGCAGGAAAATCGGGCGAGTCCAATGCTTTCACTGTGCAATCCGCGAGCATTGACCATTTCACTTTTGCGACAATCTCCAGCCCCCAGACAGCGGGACAACCGTTTTCCCTGACCATTGAAGCAAGGGATGTTTACGAAAACATTGTTACCAGTTTTGCCAATACCGCGAATTTGTCAGATTTGACCGGAACGTTGACACCGGCTGTGACGGGAAATTTCTCGTCGGGAACGTGGACCGGAAATGTTACCATTACGCAGAGTCAGGTTGACAACCAAATTAGTGCCACACGCAGTGCGATAGCCGGAACGTCGAATAATTTTACTGTTTCCCCGACAACGCTCGATCATTTTGAAATCAGCGCCGTCAGCACCCAGACGACGAACGAGCCATTTTCCATTACAGTAATTGCCAAAGACCAATACGGCAACACTGCCGCACAATTTACCGGAAAAGTAACGATCTCAGATTTAACGGGAACGATTTCGCCCGGGCTCAGCGGAAGTTTTTCTCAGGGACAGTGGTCCGGGAGCTTAACCATTTCTCAAGCGTACACCAGCGACCGGATTCACGTTGTCAGACAGGGTGGCAGCGAAGACGGCTATTCCAACAATTTTGATGTGGTCTCTGTGAATGTCGATCATTTTGCAATTTCAACCATCGGTAATCAAACCGCCGGAACGCAATTTTCTGTGACCATCCGCGCTGAGGACGCTTCAAATAATTTAGTCACAGGATTTACGGGCACGGTTTCTTTGTCGGATTTGAGTGGCACGATTTCACCGGTGAACAGCGGGAATTTTTCCGGCGGAACATGGACGGGAAATGTTGTCGTCACCAAAAGTTACTCCGCCGACAAGATAACCGCTACCGATGCCAGCCACGTGGGAGTGTCCAATTCTTTCACTGTTTCTCCGGCGACGCTGGATCATTTCAGTTTTCAGGAGATTAATTCTCCGCAAACAGCCGCATCGGCTTTTTCCGTCACAATTACAGCAAAAGATGTTTACGAAAACACCGTAACGAGCCACACGGCGCCGGTTAGTTTGTCCGATAATACCGGCACGATTTCACCGGTGACGTCAGGCAATTTTAGCTCCGGCGTCTGGACAGGGAATGTAACAATAACGAAATCGCAAACTGACGTGAGAATTACTGCCAGCTACAGCGGAAAACAGGGGATGTCAAATTACTTCAACGTTGACCCTGGCGCTTTAGCCAATTTTGATGTTTCAAATTTGGGCACTCAAAAAGCCGGCGTCCCGTTTTTGCTGACGGTCACGGCGCGCGATGCCCAGGCAAATGTGGTGGATGATTTTTCGGGAACCGTCGATCTGTCGGATTTGACCGGAACTATCGAGCCGCAGGTGAGCAGCAACTTTGTCAATGGAATGTGGTCGGGAAATGTGCTGGTGCGGCAGGCGACTTCCAACGACGTCATTACTGTGACGCGAACCAGCGGTACGGAAAATGGACAATCCAATGCGTTTGACGTCATTTCCAGTCAGGTGGACACTTTTGTCATTAGCTCGATTTCATCTCCGCAGACGGCAGGGGCGCAATTCACGATTACGATTACTGCCAAAGACGCGGATTTGAATACCGTGACCAGTTTTTCCGGCACGGCAAATTTGTCGGATTTGAGCGGGACAATTTCACCGCAAACCACGGGAAATTTCTCCAATGGCGTCTGGACAGGCCAGGTCTCAATTACGAAATCATACAGTTCAAATCAGATTTTTGTGAATGCGCTGGGCGAGTCCGGTGTTTCCAATTATTTCAACGTCGCTCCCAATGCGCTGGATCATTTTGAAATTCAGCCGGTCAATTCACCGCAAATAGCCGGAACAGCGTTTTCGATTACCATTACTGCCCGTGACGCGTATGAAAATAAAATCACCTCTTTCACACATGCAGCAAATTTGTCTGACAATAGCGGCACGTTAACTCCGGCGACAACGGGAAACTTCAGCGCCGGAAGCTGGACCGGAAATGTGACCATTACCAAGGCGCAAAACGATGTGCGCATTACAGCGGCTTACAACGGTAAGCAAGGAATTTCTAATTATTTTAATGTCAATCCAGGCGCCTTGGCGAGTTTTGATCTGGATCCCGTGAGTACTCAGCAGGCAGGGAAATCTTTTTTGGTTACCGTAACAGCGCGGGATAATTTTGCCAACATTGCCACACAATTCACCGGCACTGTCGACATTTCCGACAATTCCGGAACCATCGAGCCGCAGATTAGCAATAATTTCATCAGCGGTGTGTGGTCGGGAAATGTGATGATTCGTCAGGCCAACAGCGGCGATGTCATCACCGTGACGCGAACCAATGGCACCGAAACCGGACAGTCGAATTCGTTCGACGTCATTTCTTCCCGGGTTGATACTTTTGTGGTGAGCACAATCAGCTCGCCGAAAACTGCCGGTGTTCCTTTTTCTGTCACCATTACCGCCAAAGATGCGGATTTGAATACGGTAACAAATTTTAACGGTGTGGCAAATCTGTCCGATCTGAGCGGAACAATTTCCCCGCAGACCACGGGAAATTTCGTGAACGGCGTCTGGACGGGACAGGTCACAATCACCGGCTACTATGTTTCCGACAAAATCACGGTAACGGCGCTGGGTGAATCCGGATTTTCCAACGCTTTCGATGTCAATCCCAATTCTCTGGATCATTTTGAACTGAGCAGCATCGGATCGCCGCAGGTGGCAGGAACCGCTTTTTCGCTTACCATTACTGCAAAAGATGTTTACGAAAATACTGTTTTGAACTACACTTCTTCGGTAAATTTATCGGACAACACAGGAACCCTTTCTCCGATTACGACGGGGAATTTCACTGCCGGCGTCTGGACGGGAAACGTTTCCATTACAAAAAAGCAGAATGACGTGAGCATTACAGCAACCGGCAGCGGGAAACAGGGCGTTTCCAATGATTTCAACGTTCAGTCGGGAGCGCTGGATCATTTCACAATTGCTCCCCTCGAAGACCAGTTCGCGGGAGTGCCATTTTTGCTTTCGGTTTCGGCGAGGGATTTGTACGAAAATGTTGTCGATGCTTTTACGGGAACGGTGGATATTTCTGATATTTCCGGAAGTGTGTCTCCGACGAGGAGCGGAAATTTTGGGAACGGAACATGGTCGGGAAATGTCGTCGTCAGTCAGGCGCAAAATAACAATCGCATTTCTGTGGTAAAAACCAATGGCACAGAATCCGGCATTTCCAACGTGTTTGACGTCGAAGCCGGAACCGTGGATCATTTTGAGTTTTCAGTGATCGGCACGTCGCAGACGGCGGGCGTGCCCATTTCCGTTACAATTTCTGCAATTGACGGAACAGGAAATCTTGTGCCCACGTTTACCGGCACCGTTTCGCTGACAGATTTGACCGGCACAATTACGCCGGCCACGACGACTGCTTTCTCCAACGGCATTTGGAGCGGCACCGTCAAAATTACGAAAACATATTCTTACAACCGCATATTTGCGTCTGGAATAGGAAAATCAGGCGAGTCGAATTTGTTCAATGTGCTTCCGGGCGCGCTTGATCATTTTGCATTGTCTGAAATTTTTTCCCCGCAAATCGCTGGTCAACCTTTCTCGGTGACGATTGCCGCTAAAGATTCCATGGAAAATACGGTGACGTCTTTCTTTTCCACTGTCTCTTTGACGGACAACACCGGTACGATCAGTCCCTCGGCAACCACTAATTTCATCAATGGGGAATGGGCCGGACAAATCACCATTACTAAAAAGAGACAAAATGTTTACATTCGCGCGACGCAATTGGGCAAATTCGGGCAGTCTAATTATTTTAATGTCAATGCAGCGCAGGTTTCTTATTTGAAAATAATGGATGCCGCCGGCGGTACCGGTCAGGAAATCGGCGCCACATCTCTGACCTCAAAAGATAAACTCACGCTGTACGCGGCCGGGTTTGACAATTATGATAATTATTCCCATGATGTTTTTGCTACCTGGGGCGTTACCGGCACGCTGGATCCGATCTCGCCGAACACTGGTTCTTCAGTAATTTTCGAGCCAAAAACGCCGCAAACGGCAGG
>JAADFU010000001.1:43465-49121 GCA_013152715.1 Calditrichota bacterium | reverse complement strand
TAATCCGCCGGTGCTGTTCGTCGCTGGCTGGATTACGCTGATTGAAGCCTGGAAAGATGTATTGCGGGAAATGACAAAAGATTTTGAAGTTCATTACGTGGAAACGCGGGAGAAAAAATCCTCGCAGGTGAGCGGCAAAGTGAGATACGGCGTTGAGGATATTGGCAAGGATATCGCAGCGCTGGTGGCGCATTTTAAATTCCGACCGAAAAATTACATTCTTTTCGGCAGTTCCCTGGGCGCTACAGCGATTCTTGACAGCACGCAACATTTGCCAGTGGAACCTTTATGCCTGGTGCTCATCGGGCCTAATGCGGTTTTTCGCGTCCCTCGTTTTGGCAAAGCGATAATTTTTCTTTTTTATCCGGGTTTCTACGCAATTTTAAAACCGTTCATCAAATGGTATTTAAAAAATTTCCGTCTCGACGTGGAAAAAGACTATGCTCAATACGAAAAATATTGCCGCAATATCGATGCGGCGGATCCGTGGAAATTGAAAAAAGCAGCGTGGCTATTGGCTAAGTACGCTGTTTGGGATTTGCTGCCAAAAATAGAAATTCCGACTCTCATCGCCGGCGCGTCTCATGATACGCTCCATGAACCGGAAAATTTGAAAAAAATCGTTTCCCTGATGCCAAAGGCGACTTACGTCGACCTGGAAACTAACAAACGCACACATCAGGCAGTCATGGTGGAAAAAATGCGCGAATACATCAAATCAATTCACAAATAAAAGGTCAAATTGGAGGTGTTCCGATGAAGAAGAAAAATTTGCTTTCAGTTTTGTTGACATTCTTATTTTTTATTTTTGCTTGCAACGTAAATCTCAATAAATCCATCACCATTGAAGATGGCCAAACGGTAAATCACAGCTTGAATGTTGTCAACGGCATTGTTCGCGTTGGAAATAATTGCGTAATTAAAGGCGGCATTCGTTCTGTAAACGGCAGCGTTTTAATTGGCTCTCACACCAAAGCACAAGATGTGAAAATTGTGAACGGAAAAATAGTCGTTGGCGACAGCAGTTTTTTCGATGGGAGTCTGGAAGTTGTGAACGGAGAAATTTCCTGCGGGGTGGGTACAAAAATTCACGGATCAGTGAAAACAGTGAACGGCGGAATAGATTTAACTGGCGTTAGAATCAGAAGAGATGTGGGAACAGTAAACGGCGATATTGTACTGACAAAAGCGTCAGTCGTAGAAGGCAATATCATAATAAAAAAAGCAAAAGGAAAATTTAGCGAGCGGCAATGCACGATTCGTATTGCCGATAATTCAGAGGTAATGGGAAATATAATTGTGGAAGATGAAAGAGTCCAGGTAACCGTCCATTTGCAAAGTGGCGGCAAGGTACTTGGAAAAGTTGAAAACGCGAAAGTTTTGTCTGATTAGATTTTGTTCAAGGTGTATCTACCTCATAGGTGGAGTCCACCTCATCTGAAAATTTACAAATTTCTAAGGAGGAGTCATGCCATCCAGATTAAAAATTTTGTCCATCGTTTCAGTTCTGATTTTGTCTTTATTTTTTTCCCAAATCGTTCTGGCCCAAGAGGAGAAAAAGGAAGAAAAGAAAAAAGATGCGTACGAATTTACCCTGGTGAAAGAACTGCCACATACTTCCGTAAAAAATCAAGCCAGCACAGGCACCTGTTGGTGTTTTGCGACGATTTCTTTTCTGGAATCAGAAGCTTTGCGCCTGGGGAAAGATGAGCTGAATCTGTCGGAAATGTACGTCGTGCGCAACGCCTATCCGGAAAAAGCGAAACGCTATGTGCGGCTTCACGGCGGCGGAAGTTTTTCCGAAGGCGGCGCCTGTCACGATGTGATTGACGTGATGCGCGCGAAAGGGCTGGTTCCGGAAGACGTCTATCCCGGCCTGAATTACGGCGAGAAGAAACACAAACACGGCGAGTTAACTTCCATTTTGAGCGGCATGTTGAACGCCGTAGTAAAAAATCGCGGCGGCAGAGTAACGCCAAAATGGGAACCAGCGTTCGAGTCCGTGCTTGATATTTACCTGGGCGCAGAACCGAAAACTTTTTCTTTCAAAGGAAAAGATTATACGCCTAAATCTTTCGTAAAAGATTATCTTCAGCTAAATCCTGACGATTACGTGGAAATTACTTCCTACACGCACCACCCGTTTTATTCGCAAATCTATCTCGAGCTGCCGGACAACTGGACTTTCAACGATCAATATTACAATGTTCCCATTGAAGACATGGAGCGCATCATTGACAACTCGCTGGAAAATGGCTACACAGTAGTTTACGGCGGCGATGTCAGCAACAAATATTTCAGCAGCAAAAAAGGCTACGGCATTGTTCCTCTGAAAGATTGGGAAGACCTGACCCGGGAAGAACGGAAAAAAGAGATTACCGAACCGGTGGAAGAAAAAATACCGAATCAGGAATTGCGCCAGAAATGGTTTGACAATTACACTGCCACCGACGACCACGCCATGCACATTGTCGGCATTGCCAAGGATCAAAAAGATCATCGCTTTTATTACACGAAGAATTCCTGGGGCACAGACAGAAAATATGACGGTTACATGTATTTGTCCAAACCGTACATTTTGCTGAACGCTACGGGATTCATGGTCAACAAAAATGCGATTCCCAAAGATATTAGAAAAAAATTAGGCCTGTAATTTTTTCAAAAAAATAAAGAGGAACAATCCATGAGAAAATTATTCGCGCTATCAGTTATTCTCGGACTGATTTTGGTGAATTTCAATATTGTTCATTCGCAAGAGAAGAAAAAAGATGAGGACAAATCTCCTTATCAATTTACGATCGACTATGAAGTTCCCCACACGCCAGTCAAAAATCAGGCGAAGACGGGCACGTGCTGGTGTTTCTCTACCGTGTCCTATCTGGAATCCGAAGCTTTGAGGTTGGGAAAAGGTGAGCTGAATTTGTCGGAAATGTTTGTCGTGCGCCATACTTATCCGCGCAAGGCAGAGAGTTACGTTCGGTTACACGGAAACGCGACCTTTGGTCAGGGCGGACAAAGTCATGACGTGATCGATCAAATTCGACGCTACGGTATTGTCCCGGAAAATGTTTATCCGGGCATGGAAATCGGCGAGAAGCAACATAATCACAGCGAGATGTTCGGCGTGCTGAAAGCAATTTTGGACGGCACTTTGCGCGGGAGAAAATTGACCCCGCGCTGGGAAGATGCCTTCAACAGCGTGCTGGATATTTACCTCGGTAAACCGCCGGTGGATTTTCTTTTTCAGGGGAAAAAATACACTCCCAAAAGCTTCGCTGAAAATTATTTGCGCTTAAATTTTGACGACTATGTTGAACTGACATCTTATCAGATTTATCCTTTCTACGAAAAATGCCGTCTCGAAGTGCCGGACAATTGGACGTTCAATGACAATTATTACAACGTGCCGATTAATGATCTGGAAAAAATTATCGATCACGCGCTGAAACATGGCTTTTCTGTGGTCTGGGACGGTGATGTGAGCGAGCGGGATTTTTCCACGCGCGAAACCGGCTATGCGATCGTGCCGGAAAAAGACTGGGAAGACAAAACCAAGGCCGAGCGCAAGGAGAAAATCACCGAACCGGTGAAAGAGAAAAAGGTCACGCAAGAAATGCGGGAACTCACTTTTGATAATTTTCAAACGACAGACGATCATTTGATGCACATTGTGGGGCTGGCGCACGATCAGAAAGGGACGAAATTTTATTACACGAAAAATTCCGCCGGCGTGGACGGCAGAAAATACAACGGCTACATGTACCTGTCACGCCCCTACGTGCGATTGAAAACAGTTGCCATCATGGTCAACAAAAATGCCATCCCTAAAAAGTATCGGAAAAAATTGGGATTGTGATAAAGTTAACCCTTTCAAAGGTTCTGAACCTCTGAAAGGGGCAAAGAATTCTAACCCGGAGTGAATCATGGAACAAAAGGACGAAAATGCTTTACGAATAATTACTTTCTCCAATCAAACCAAAGAAGATAAAAAATTGCTGAAAAAATTTGTCGATTTTCACTGGCAGCACTACCAAAATGACGAAAAGTACATTCCTCTGCTCGATTACGAGTATCTCGGTTTCAAACTGATTGGCATTCACGGATTTTTTGAACCGTCAAATTTGTTTTTCAAGCACGCGGAGATGATTTTCTTTCTGGCCATGCGCGGCAATGAAGTCGTCGGTCGTTGCAATGCTTTCACAAACCATCGCCACAACGAGCACTGGAATGACAAAGTAGGATTTTTCGGGCAGTTCGAAGTGGTCGAAGATCAAGAGGCTGCCGACGCACTCATTGCGGCTGCGACAGCATGGCTGAAATCCAAGGGCATGGACCGCATTCGCGGCCCGCAAAATCTTCCCGTGAATGAAGCGACGCCAGGCGTGATGACCGATGGCTTTTTGTCACGACCGGTGATGTATTATCATTATAATAAACCTTATTACGCCAGCTTGCTGGAAAATGCCGGGTTCAAACCAGTGAAGCGCGTGCTTTCGTGGGAAGTTCCGACGACCAATCCCATGGAAGAAAAATTAGAGCGCGTGGCGCAGGCTGTGATCAAACGTTACAATGTTAAGATCGAAACCTGGGGTGAACGGAAACTGAAAGTGCGTAAACAGGAAATGTACGAAATCTACAACGACGCCTGGAACGACAATTTCGGTTTTGTGCCATTCACCAAAGAGGAATTTGACACCATCGTCGACGACATGATGCTCATCATGGACAAAAAATTGTTCATGTTTTTGTACATTCATGACGAACCGGCTGCCTTCTTCGGCGGCGTACCCAATATTACCGAACGCATGGTCCCTATGAAATGGTGTCGCCGCTGCGAACTGTTGCGCGCGGCGAGAATGTTGCTCACCAAAAGCAAAGTAAAAGGTTTTCGGCTTGGCTATTTGGGTGTCAAGAAAAAATATCGCAATCTGGGTTTACCGGCTGTGATGTTGTGGCGCGAAAAAATAATTTCACAAAAAGCGGGCTATGAATACAGCGACATGGGCTGGGTCCTTGAAGATAACGTACTGGTCATCAGATTGGTGGATATGATGTCTTCAACGCCGTCAAAGACGTACACGGTTTATGAGAAGGCGATTGGATGAAGTTGACCGGAAAAAATAAAAAATGAAGCGCCAATTTAAATGGAATAGATACCCCGGGAATCCGATCATTGGACCCAAGCCAGGAACATTTTTCGCGGATCAGGCAGCAAATCCGGATTTATTAGTGCGAGAAAATGAATTTTATCTTTATTTCCGCGGTCAGCAGGGTGGACATGATCGAATCGGATTGGCGCGCGCCTCCAAAAATAACTTTACCGGCGCCCACTGGGAGATTTTGCCGGAACCGGTGCTGGATGTCGGGGCAGCCGGCGATCCCGACGAAACTCATGTGCTGGACCCGGCGGCGGTCGAAGTTGACGGGAAGATTTATTTGTACTATTCCGCTGTTAGTCCTCACTGTGAACGCAGTGTTTGTCTGGCAATTTCGCACGACGGAATTCATTTCCAAAAATATTCCGGGAATCCCATTCTCATTGGCGGCGGGCCTGAAATTGTTTATTTCAGAAACAGATTTCACCTTTTTTATTGGCAGGATCGCCCCGGACGAGCGGGATTTGAAATTCATTCTGCAGTTTCCCATGACGGAAAAA
>JAADFU010000001.1:0-43422 GCA_013152715.1 Calditrichota bacterium | reverse complement strand
CGGGGGTGAAAATTGCTGGGAAAGCCATACTGTGGAAACGCCGCGAATTTTTCGCGAAGGCGATTTATTTCACATGATTTATTGTGGCTCTGGTGAGCATGACGACTACCCGGAACATGCCGGGCTGGCAATTTCGAGAGATTTGATTCACTGGAAAAAGTTCCCGCATAACCCGATTTTCTCTCGTGGCGATCGCGGAAATTGGGACGAAGGAGCGATTTGGTTTACCACAGTGGAAAAGATTGCCGGGAAATATTTTCTGTGGTATGAAGGCTATGGCGGGGGAGAAAATCGCGATGTGCCTTATGATTCTTACCTCGAGAGTGGAAGGTCTCAAATCGGGCTCGCTATTTTGCAGGCGCCTTATTTTTATGTTACTGAAGAAAAGTTTGAAAATTAATTTATTCTGCCTATTTTTCTGATGTGATTTGCTCCTAATTGCAAAAAAGCATTTGCCACATGAAAAAATCCTTTGTCATAGTTTTCCTGCGCCAACTGGAGCATGTTTTCCGCCTGATTGAAATGAAATTCTGTGCGGTTATTTTTGGCCCGCTCGACTTTGAGGCGGTTTTCGGCAACTAACTTATTCAATTTGTCGATTCGCTCTTTCAATTTTTGCTGGGAAATTTGTGGTGCGTTGTCGTTTATCATCTGATCCGCCGAATTTAATAAGTTCTCTGCCATGTCAATTACCTCGAGTGCTAATAAAAAATTATTATTATTGGCTGCTGTCTGTGCTTTTCGCCATCCTGTTTTGGCATAATTTAACAAAATTTTCACTTCAGTGTCTGTGTCCTGCGTCACCTGTGGTTCAATTTGTCGAATATGATCTTCCAGATCAGTTAAGGCTATCGCGATTGAAGGCTTTTTTCCTCCACTTGGTTTTCTCATTTTTTTTAACAATCGCTCCGCCAGATTCCGCGCCATGGAAGCGTTCTTGATTGCTTCGTCTGATTTTTGATCTTTCAAAAAAACATGCGCATTTTCCTGAAGCAATTTTATCTGGCTGAATAAAAAATTTGTCATTTCGTCGCTGTTTTCAGGCGTGAGCTGGCTTTCCAGATTTTCGACTAATTCGTCGAGCAAAGCCACTTCCTCATCCGCGCGTGTCTCTGTCAGTCCGCCTTTTCCCGTTGCGATGTTTAAAGCCCGCGACATGAGCCGTGTCGCTTGATGGTAATAGTCAATCGCTTGCTGAAATTCACCGTTACGACGAGCCTGATCAGCTTTGTTTGCTATTTTCAGAGCCAGATTTGTATTTTTTCTTACCGCCGGATTGGATGATTTCGGCAAAACCTGCTTGTTTTTCTGATAAAATTGATCAAAGCGATAGGCTTCATCTTCTGCCAATTGCGCCGTCGATTTATCTTCATTTCGTGCCACGGTGATTGATTTTCGCAACAAAAAAACTGCTTTGTTATAATAAAAAAGCGCTTGCTTGAAATCATTATTTTTCAAAGAATTAACAGCTAAATCTCTATTTTTCAGTCCTTGCTCAAACAATTGTCGCGCTTCCGGGCTTTCATGGGTTTGAGTCAATTGCCCGGCTTCCCCAATGAGATTTTCCAGCTTGCGCCGGCGGTTGGTGATATTTTCCCGGAATAAAATTTTTAATGCGGAATTTACAGCATTGTCCGCCTTGCGCAATTTTCGAGCGGCTATAAAGCGCCGAAGATTTCGCGCGGCATCTGCCGCCCGTCGGAGGTTTACGTCAGCCATGCGGATAAGTCTGCCCGCTTCCGGGTTATTGGCGGTTGTCTGGATGTCTCGCGCAAAATTCAGTTTCTGGCGCGTCTGATTGAGTCTTTTCACGAAGATACGAGCTTCTTGCGCCACAGTCGGCTTTAATGGCAAACTGACCAAGAGAAAAAAAATTAAAAATATTGTTCTAAAATAAACCATTTTTGTGAACTCGACTTTTGTTATTCATTTATCAAATAATGTACCAAATAATTTAGGAAACAAAGAAAACAATAAAAACAAATGGTTACAAATAATTTGTGACAAAAATTAGCAATTGAAAAGTAATGTCGACAAAACAATGCCCCACAGGGTACAAGTCATTGAACGAATTGGTGCAAAAGAAATTTATTGCCTTTCAAGGAATCACTGTGATTTTCCCCTCTCCCTTTTCGGTAAATTTACCAATAATTGCACTGCCGCCATTGGCACTCGCATTCATTTGGCCGACGAACTTTTTCGCATCAACTTCCGGCAGTGCAATGAGCAAGCCTCCGGAAGTCTGCGCATCGCAAAGGAGCAATTTGTCAATTTCGGAAATTTTTTCGTGCCAACGGACAACTTTTTTAACAAAATCCACGTTCGCCACCGTGCCGCCGGGAATCACGTCGGCGAGCGCTAATTCGCGCGCCTGCTCCAGAATCGGCACCTCGGAAGCTCGCACTTCTGCATTGACGCCGCTGCCGGTCGTCATTTCTTTCAAATGTCCCAACAAGCCAAACCCGGTCACATCAGTGCAACTGTGAACTTCAAACTGCACCATCAGCTCGGCGGCGGCGCCGTTCAACTGCGCCATTATTGCAATGGCTTGTTTTTTTGTGGCCTCGTCAACTACGCCGCGTTTGAGACCGGTGGTGATGATTCCCAATCCGATGGGTTTGGTCAAAACGATGGCGTCGCCGGGACGCGCCTGGCTGTTGGTGAGAACTTTTTTCGGGTCAATCAGTCCGGTGACAGCGAGACCGAATTTGGGTTCGCTGTCTTCTACCGTGTGGCCGCCGACGATGGGAATTCCTGCTTCCGTGGCTTTGTCGCTCGCGCCACGCAAAATTTGCTGCAAAACGTCCAGCGGCAGCCTTTTCTCAGGAAAACCGACAATGTTGAGAGCAAAAATCGGTTTGCCGCCCATGGCGTAAATATCGCTCAAAGAATTGGCAGCGGAAATCGCGCCGAAATCGTACGGATCATCCACAATTGGCGTGAAAAAATCCACTGTCTGCACCACAGCCTGCTCGTCGTTGATGCGGTAAACTGCCGCATCGTCCGCGGTGTTCGTTCCGACCAATACGTTAGCGTCGGTGATTTTCGGCATTGACGCAAGCACCTGCTCCAGATTTTGCGGCCGTAATTTGCAGGCGCAGCCCAGACCGTGAGTGAAATGCGTCAATTTAATATTTTCGCTGTCGACGAAAAGCGGTGTTTCTTCGTCTGCGGCTGGCTTCAGTCGTTTCACTGCTCCCGTGACCGAACGAACGGCGCGGTCGATTTGTTTTTCGTCATTCAGCCGGCCCACGGAAAAACGAATCGTTCCCAGAGCTTGCCCCAACGGCAGACGCATGGCGACGAGAACCTCCGACGGTTCCGCCACGTCCGTGTGGCAGGCGGCGCCGGCAGAAGCCGCAATATCTGTCAGCTCGTCCAAAAGAGTGTTGGCGTCGATTCCCGGAAAAGAAACATTGAGTGTGTTGGGCAGCCTTTTTGCCGGATGTCCGTTGAGCTGAATGTCGGGAATCTCTTTTTTTAGACCTTCCCACAATTTCTCCCGCAATTTCCGCGAATGACGCTGAATTTCGTCCAAATCACGCCGGGCGATTTCGCATGCCTTGCCCAGACCGACAATTTCCAGCACATTTTCCGTGCCGGCGCGTCGGCCTGATTCGTGGTCCGCGCCAATCATCAGCGGTTGCAGCCGGAGACCTTTGCGCATGTACAACGCGCCAATGCCTTTAGGCGCGTACAATTTGTGCCCGGCAACAGACAGCAGATCAACTCCAAGCTCGTTTACGCGCGTGGGAATTTTTCCTACAGATTGTGCCGCGTCGGTGTGCAGCAAAACGTCGTGTTTTTTGGCAATTTGAGCGATTTCAGCGATGGGTTGAATCGTACCCACTTCGTTATTCGCGTGCATGATGGTGATCAAAAACGTTTCGGGGCGGATGGCTTTTTCTACATCTTCGGGATTGACCATGCCGAATTTGTCCACGGGCAGATATGTCACGGAAAAACCTTTTCCCTCCAGATATTGGCAAACATTTTTTACTGCCGGATGTTCGACCTGGGATGTAATGATGTGATTTCCTTTGTGCTGAAAAGTCTCTGCTGCGCCGCGAATGGCGTAGTTGTTCGACTCGGTGCCGCCGCTGGTGAAAATAATTTCTTCCGGCTGGCAATCGAGCAATTCCGCCACTCGTCTTCTTGCAAGAGCAATCGCTTTTTTCGTCTGCATACCGTAGTAGTGGGAACTCGATGGATTGCCAAAATTTTCCTTGAGAAAAGGGATCATCGCGTCCGCCACTTCGTCGATGATGGGAGTCGTGGCATTGTGATCAAGATAAATCGGCTTCATGCAATATCTCCATTTAGAGAAAAACGAAGAACAAGTGTATTTTGAGTTTCGATTTTTTGGCTTCTGAATTTTGAAGTGGAAGTTCCGCGTTTTGATTATTGGCGCGACATTTCTGGTTTGTAACTTGTTATTAATTCCTAAATTTTGACCTGTCAGAATGGTAGCAATTCAGCAAAATTACATTTTTTTCTTTGACAATAGCTTTCTATTCCTGATGCCCCGTGAAGCAACAACTTACAAACCGTATTCCGCGATCTCGAAACTCTCAAAATATATTCATTCTCTGGTAAAATGTCAAGGGATTAATCGAATCGTCTGTTTTGAAGCGCTGCTGTGTTTCGCAATTTAGAGGCAAAATAATTTCACCCCCCCTTACTAAATAAAAACGCAACTATTGCTACCTCGTCAGCTTAAACTTTTAAAATCAAAATATTATCGCCCAGTTTGTTTAATTTCCCGCTTTAGCTCTTTCGTTTCTTGAATCTGTTTTTTCAGCCGGTTTTTTTCCGCTTTTTCTAATGTCATATTTTCCAGATAATCCAAATTATTTTTTGCTTCGTCAATATTGCCCATTTCTATTGCGCCTCTGGCAAGGTTCAGGCGGCAAATGTAGATGTTGTATTTGGACTTAATTGATTCCTTCTGCAGGGAACTCAAAATTTGCTCAAAATATTTTTTTGACAGGGAAAAATCCTTCACGGCAAACGCACTTTTTGCAGCTCCCCAGAGGAAAAATCGGCTGCCGGGAAATTTTTTTAATCCTGCCTGCGCCCAGTTGAGCGCTTCCTGCGGGCGATGGATTTTCAACAGCATCCAGACAATTTCGTTCAAAGCGGCGTAGCGGGAATAGCGTCCTTTTGTAATGGCAAGTTTGACATATTTTAGTCCTTTTTCTCGTTCGTCCGGCACTAACGGCAGCCAGTTCAGCGATCGCGTCAGTTGACTGCGCCAAAATTTGAACGTGCCGATGCCTAAATAGGCGTCGTAAAATTCGGGATCCATTTTAACGATTTTGTTCAACAGAGTGATCGCTTGAATTCCCTGCTGAATGGCACGCAAGTAATTTTTTTCTTTCCCCTGCTGAAAGGCCAGATACGAGAGCGCGCTGGCTTTGAAAAATAACATTTCCGCCTGTTTTTTGCGGCCGAGGTGCGCTACAGAAGCGTCAGATTTCTTGATGGTTTGTTTCAAATAAAAGACAAAGCTTTGTTTTTGGTCGTAACGCTCGTAGTCCATCATGCGCGATTGCAAAACTGCTGCTTTGAAAAAATAGCCCGCGGGATGATCGGGAAATTGCTTTACAAATTCATCGAGCAGGGAGTCCGCGGTTTCGTACTTGTGAATAATGGACAGCCTGATCGCGCGCTGAATTAACGAATCAGCGTTGCCGAAATTATTTTGGGCGAAAACGTCAGCCCGCATTAAAAAAATGATGACGAACAGCGCCATATTTTCCACAAAATATTTCAAATAAATCTCCTTCTGCCAAAATTGAATCGTATTCGCATTGCTGACATCTGATGTGAAAATAGTTAGTTAGCTGCTTTTACAATAATATTTGAAAATTGTTTCGGGAACTTATCGCGTGGAACGGATTAAAATCATTAACGAAATTTTCATAGAATATCGCTGAACCTGGTTTTTATGCGAGAACAGAAGATTAAGGGAATACCATTGAAAAAAAGAGCTAAAGTTGGCATTACCATTGATAACTTCAAGGGATTGTCCCCTTCGCAGTTGTTGACAATTATCTCGAAATTCGGCGTCAAATTCGTGGAATTAACGGAGTCCGTTTTTGACGATTTGGACAATGTCAAAAAAGCAGTTTCCGGCATTGAAACAGGATTCCATTTGCCCAATTTGCACGACTTTGGATATGATTTTTCTCACCGTGATAAACATGATCATATTCAAAATCTAATCGCCCTGATTAATGAAAATTATCGCGATCTGCACATTCAATATTGTCTTTCGCACCCGCCTGAAAAGGAGCATGGCTCTCAGCCGACAACGGAACAAGTCGAATATCTGTTATCGAATTTAAATCAGTTGCAGGTCCCCTTAGTAATAGAAAACACGCAATTCATGAGTCCAGAGCAATTTGAAAAATTTTATCGCCAGGCTCAATCTGTCCTCGGTGACAAGCTTGTCGGAAAATGTTTCGACGCGCCGCATTATCTTCTTTCCGGTAATGATCCGGTCGAATTTTTGAGTCAAATGGACGGCGATATTTTTTGTTTGCATCTTTCTGATTGCAAAAACAATGTGGACGCACACCTGCCTTTCGGTCTGGGCGGACAGTTGCCCGTCGCTGAAATTTTAGAAAAAGTCAAACAGCAAAATTTTGACGGTTTCGTTAATCTGGAACTCATGCCGAGGAAATTATCCGATATTC
This sequence comes from Calditrichota bacterium, assembly GCA_013152715.1. Classification (NCBI taxonomy): domain Bacteria; kingdom Pseudomonadati; phylum Calditrichota; species Calditrichota bacterium. The sequence goes on along the minus strand of JAADFU010000001.1, from coordinate 36,721 downwards.
GACCGCTAATCGAAAGTTATTTGATGGTCATGAAAACTTTTGATTATCCTCAATATTTGCGCTCAAAACTTCAGCTTTTGCTTCATTATTCATCACTGACAAAAATCGTGAGCAATGCCTTTAAAGAGTGATCCGGATTTTCCCGTGAATATTTGCAAAAAACCCGGTTGCCCCGGGTCTTTTGCGTTGAGAAGTTTTTGATTTTTTTCACGATTGAAGCCGCGATCACGAGAGATATTTTTAAATTTTTCTGATCCCCTCAATTTGTGTTTTCGGTGCTTCAAATTCGATGTGCCACTTGTTGAGAATTTTATTGCGCAGCGTAGTGATTTCCTTTTTCGTGTCGCCTAAAATGACTAACACCAGCGCCTTGCGGTCGAGCATGGTGTTGAGTTCGCCGGCGACCACACTATTGAATTTTTGGTGCAAATTCAGACTTGTAAAATTGCCAAATTCGCCATCAAAGAAATCAGACAGGGGGTAAGAGAAAATTCCCATCAAAGAAACTTTGTGATTTTGAGGATTTTGGACAAATTGGTTCCGGCGGCTGACGAATAGTATTTTTTCATTTGTGTCCCAACTAATGTTGAAATCGCGGAGCCTTCTGGAGCCGGACACAACGGGAACAATCTTCAACAAGTACCTTTTCGGAGATTCCAACCGCATGATGAGAGCAGGAATGGAATCGGGCAAAGTTATGGTTTCTGTTAATTGTAGTTGCGAATAGAAACGTTTCAAGCTGTCGGGATACAAAGTCGTTTTCGCCTGTCCTCTGTCCAGCGGCTTGCCGCCTATTTCCAAAAGCAAATCTTCCAGAAATTCTTCAGTTAAAAAACTCAGCCCGTGATAGCGGGCGGTGTTGTGCTGATTGGTTTCTCCGCAAAAGTAAAGCCCGATGTCGTTGGACAGCATGAAGGTCCGGCTTTCGCCCACTGGAACTTCAATGACAGGTTTCGATTCCCGTTGTTGAGCGATACTCGTTGAAACCAATCCGAAAATTGTCAACATGAATGAAATCAGCGCGCGTCTGATTGTCATTGGTGCTTCTCCTCTAAAATCCCCGCATCGTCAATCGTCTTATTTTTTAAAATTATTATACAAACGAAAAATTTTTCCGGTTCCCGGCTGCAATTCCATTTGAAAATGATTGCTATCGATGAATTTTACCGGCGGGATCTCGTTGCCAAGAATGTCCTGTAAAATGAATTTTTTACCAGATTTGAAAAAGGAAATTTTCTCAGGGACAACGAACCGGCACTGATCAGGCTGATCGCCGAAATTCAGCACGACCAGAAATTTTTCATTTTTATTGAAACGCAAATAGGCGTAAACTTCTTGCTCGTGATCCGTGGGAATTTTCACCATTTCACCGCGCCGGAAACAACGGTGCTCACGGCGTAGCAGAATAAGTTTTTGGTAAAATTTGTACAAATCATTGCCGACTTTGTCCCACGCCATCGTCGGCGTTTTTCCCGTGAGCCCGATTTCCTGACCGTAATAAATCAGTGGCGTGCCCGGAACAGTCAGCAGCAGCGTTGCCGCTAATTTTGTTTTTTCCAAGCCAAAAGTTTTGACGAATCGCTCCAAATCGTGATTTTCCAAATAGCGAAAATCGAGTGTCTGGCGCGGGTAATTCTTTTTTGTTTTCTCCAAGCCGTAGTGGATCGCTGTGAGCGGTTTTTTGCCATTCAAGACATCGAGCACATTTCCGTAAAAATCAGTATCGTAGGACATGTCAAATTCGTCTTTGTGATACGCCGGCGAGCGGGGCAACACTTCGTCGATGAGCAAAATGTCCGGGTTGATTTGCTTGAGTTCACGGCGAAATCTTTTCCAGAAATCGTGCGGTACGCCCCAGGCAACATCGCAGCGAAAACCGTCAACGCCTAAATTTGCCCAGAACTTTGCTGCATCTAATACATAGCGCCTAACGTTGGGATTCTCGTAATTTAAATTGGGCAAAGTGTCCCAGTCGTTGTGAAATTCGTAGGAATAAAACGAGTCTTGTGCCGGGGTGCTTTTCCAGCGATACCAGTCGCGAAAGGCAGAAAATCGATTCTGATACGCCGACAAAAAATAGGGGTGCTGATCCGACGTGTGATTGGCGACAAAATCGAGAATCAGGCGGATGCCGGCGGCGTGTGCTTTTTGCAGCAAATCCCGAAAGTCTGCTATGGTTCCGTAATCCGATTCAATGGCAAAAAAATTTGTGGGACCGTAACCGTGCTCCGTGGGACCTTCCCAGACGGGCATGAGCCAGATGCAGTTGATGCCCAGCGATTTCAAATACGGCAGTTTTTCGATGATGCCGCGCAAGTTGCCGCTGGGATGAAATTTTCTGGGAAAAATTTCGTAAACAATCGCGTCTCGTGCCCAGTCGGGCGTCTGGCTGAAATTGGCGATTTTCGCCATTCCTCTTTCGACAAACAAGGCGATGATTTCCTGCGAAGTGTTGCCGTACTTGTCTCGAGTGACGAGGTAAAAATAGTAAGTGCCATTTTGTTTCGGTTGAGGAATTTGCAGATTGGGCGAATGTGGCAGTTTGAACCGCTGCGGATTATTGATGTCCTGAAACCAGAGAAATTCCAGCGATTCGCCCATCTGTGGTTGGCTTTTGGACGCATCCAGAATAATTTTCCCCGGCGCAAATTTCTGCTGCACGGCAATGACCGGCGCCAAATTTTTCGTGGAAGCAATCACAGAGTTGTACCCGTTCCAGCCGTCGGGGACTTTTCGGTCATTTGTCGGATCGGGAATCCAATGCTTGCCGTTGACGACAAATTTGTACTCGTACTCACCGGGATCCAAATTCACCCACGCGGTCCAGACGCCGTCGTGATTGTAGTCGTGCAGCGGAGTGGCGTTGGCAGACCAGTTATTGAACTCTCCGGCGACGCTCACGGAATCGATGGATTTCTCAAACTGACGGAAGAAAACTGAGTCGGCAAGCTCGAATTTTACCGGATATTCGTGCCGCACAAAACTGTACACATCGACGGTGTCAATTTTGCTTTGCGCTCTGCCGTCGCTGATTTGCACCGTGAAAACGTATCTGCCAACTTTGTCCGGGACAAAAGAGGGAAATGGCGCATGCGAATTTTTCAATTTGGTTTTGCTGTGTGCCGGTTTGCTGATCATTTTCCAGCGATAATTTTCAATCGGCTCGCGATCCGGATCGTAGCACACGCCGGAATTGAGCGTGACTTTCGAATTGGCAGCGGCGATGGTCGTGAATCCGGCGTCTGCCACCGGCGGCGAATTTACGGCGTTGACGATAAAATACGATTGTAAGGGCGGTGCAGAATTTCCTTCTTTGTCGCGAATGCGTATTTGCAAATCGTACTCGCCGTCTTTCAATTTGCCAGGAAGAATTTCGAGGCGGCTTTCTTTTTCGTTGAAGATGAAATTTAATTTTCTGCCGTTGAGCAAAATTTCCGATTTTTGTAAATCCGGCGGAATTTTTCGCCAGTCCGAGCGGTAATCAGCGCGAATGGTGATGTCGGCGCGGCGCAGGACACTTCCGGTCTCCGGTTTCAAATTGGTTAATTGTGGCGCACCTTTTTTCGTGACGAATAATGTGGAATTGCTGTAAGGTCCGCTCCAGCGCGGATTTGCCGGGTCTTTAATCCAGCGAACGCCGTCGAGCAAAAATCGGTATTGATAAATGCCGGGCTTCAGAGAAATTTCCGTTTTCCAGATTCCGTCTCCATTTTTGTCGTGCAGCGGATTGGCATTTTTATCCCAATTATTGAAATCTCCGACCACCGAGATTGATTTAGTGCTTTCTGGCGCGCGCAAAGAAAATTTGATTGGCTGTTGTGCAATCAAAAAATTTGGAAAGACAAGAAAAATGAATAGCGGAAAAATTAAATATTTTTGAAAAACAGATTTTTTTGTACTCAACCGGCGAAAATGCTCCATGCAATTGTCCATTTTATTTTGTGATTGTTTTTTTGCCGCGATGGGAAATGAGCTTGATCATTCAAAATATTTATTTTTCAAAAAGAATAATTCATTAAAAATTGAACAAGTCATGGTGCGTTTTTGTTCTAATAGAATATAAATTTTTGTGTTTTGGAGTCTTGGTAGCTTGATGATTTTTAATATAAAACTTCTCACCGAAAAAATCAATTCAATTCATCTTCGTTGCAAAAAATTAACAATCGAACAAATTGGCGGCAAATTTTAAAAAATGCTTGAATCTTTGCCCTGAAGGGTGTAAATTGATAGATGGCATTTTCGTCAGTGAAAACATTGGGGAAACGGGTTTTTATGAGAAAAAAAATAACGCGACTATTCGTAGTAGCACTTTTGTTGGCAGCTCCGGCAATACTTCCGGCAAAGTCTGATTTGCTACAAAAATTAAAAAAGGACATCCGGAATGGCGAACTGCGTAAATTTTCTCCCATTGAAGCGGCGTTCATTCTTTCCGGGGCAGACACGCGCGAAAAAATGAATGATGGCATTCGCTGGTACGACAGTTTGCTTGTCGATATTCGCGAAAAAAATTTGATTCAATTTGACCGCCGCGCTTCGGCGGAACGGCTGTTCATGTATTTTCATTCGCTGGTGCTGAAAAAATATCGCGAGCGAGCAACTACGTTGTTCGATATTAAAGAAAAAGGCGATTACAATTGCGTCAGCGCCACGGTGTTGTTCAATTTGACGTGCGACGAATTGGGGCTTTCGACCAGCGCTTTCGAGACGCCGACGCACGTTTACACGATTTTCACCAATGTCACGGAGCGGCTGATGGTGGAAAATACCTCGTCCATGGGCTTCAACATCATGAAAAATTTGCAGCAATATTCCCGCTATTTGGCGCGTTTTTATCCCAAAAATGAAGCATTGAAAATTGGACTGGATCGGCTCTATTTCTACGAAAATTCCCGCGGGCGAGAAATTTCGAATATTGAATTATTGGGTCTCATCTGCTACAACGAAGCAGTGATGCACGCGGAGCGGCAGCAGTTTGATCGGGCGTATCAGTTTGTGCAATTAGCGCAGTTATTCAACAGCGATTCCCGCTCCAACGAGAAATTTGAAATCAATCTCTACTATCGCTGGGGCAGGAAACTTTTCGAGAAAAGGGACTATGCCCAGGCATTCGAGGTGATGGCAGACGCCGCGTACCGCTATCCTGATAACGAAAATTTTGTGAAAAACTGTCGCACCGTATTTGCTCGATCGTTGGAACAATTGTGGCGCGAAAAAAAGTGGAGAAAAACTTTTGAAATCATCGGTGAATTTGATGAGTTGAAAATCGGAACAGGCAATGAAATTTACATGAAGAACCACATTTTGGATCAATGGATTCGATATTGGGAGAAGCAAAATGACAAGCTGAGAACGAATCAAGCGCGGCAATTGAGATTCGATTAGTTGGAAATCATTAAAAACATGGAACGCGGATTTGCACGGATAAAGTACTTTTATTCGGCAAGAACGGAACAGCGCCTCGGAAATAGGCGAGACGCTGTGTTAGCATCCGGCTCTGTGTTTTGCTGAACTCGAAACTACAAACCGAAACCCTATTCCAGTTCCCCATTAATTTCCACAACCACTCTACCGCGAATTTTTCCCTGGAGAATTTTCTCGATGTATTCAGGAAGCTGCTCCAACTGAATGGTCGTTGCAATGTCTTCTAACTGCTCAATTTTCCACTCATGAGCTAATCTGCGCCAGATTTTCCAGCGCGGCTCTTTGGGCCATTGCGCGGAATCAACGCCGATCAACCGCACGCCGCGTAAAATGAAAGGATAAACAGTCAGGTTCAACTCTGCGCCAGCGACAACGCCGCACGCGGAAATGACGCCGTGATTTCTGGTCGATCTGACCAGCGTTGACAGCGTGTTTCCGCCGACCGTGTCCATGCCGCCGGCCCAGACCATTTTCAGCAGAGGCTTGTTGCTTTGGTCGTTCAGTTCTTCTCTGCCAATTACCCGGCTCGCTCCGAGAAATTTCAAAAAATCGACGGCGTCGGCTTTCCCGGTGACCGCCACCACCTGGAATTTTTCCTTTGCCAGCAGTGCGACCGCAATGGAACCCACGCCGCCGGTCGCGCCGGTGACGACAACTTCGCCGGCCGACGGTTTCAGATTATTTTCCAGCGCGGCGTTAATGCCAATTGCCGCGGTAAAGCCGGCTGTGCCCAGAATCATACCCTGTTTCAGCGACAAATCCAAAGGCAGCGGCACAACCCAGTCCGCGGGAACGCGAATGTATTCTTCGTAGCCGCCGTCGGTGTCTGCTCCCAGATCATAGCCGGTCACGAGCACACGGTCGCCGGGCTGGAAATCGGAATTTTCACTGCGGGCGACAATCCCTGCGGCGTCAATTCCGGGGACGTGCGGATAATTCCGCGTCACGCCGTAAACACCGGTCGCGGAAAGCGCATCTTTGTAATTCAACGAAGAATAGGCGACCTGAATGGTCACGTCTCCTTGCGGCAAATCGGATAAATTTCGCGGAACAATTTCAGCGTGCGTGTCGCCGGAGTCGTCTTTTGTCGCCAGATAAGCGCGAAAGGGTTGTTTTATTTGCATTTTCAAATCCTCTCTGGTTGTTAGTTCAATATAAATTGACGCTGCAATTTGAAAATGGTTTCATTCCTACTGGGATTGTTGATTCTTTTGTGCATTTTTTTCTGCAAATATTGAACACCCTCGGTGTCTTCTACGGTAGAAATTGTTTTTTTTGATCTTTGAAAACGAAGAAAATATTTTTCGCCAAAAAAAATGCGCTGTCAATTCCAGAATTCCCAGCGAATGCCATAGTGGAAAGATCGCGGATTCATGGGATAGCCGTAGATGATTTCGTATTTTTCATCCAGAATATTTTCCAGCAAAAAATAGAACTGCAATTTGCCAAATTTCAAATTAGCAAAAAAATTCAGCACCAGCGCCGGATCAAGTTTTTTTGATAATTTGATCGCCTGGTACGGGTGAAAAACTTCACTCGTCCTTTCTCCCCAATATTGCCCCTGGATTCGCGCGAGGACGCGCAAGTCTCCCTGAAAAAATTGATTCCAATATTCAAGCGCCGTTACAGCGCTGATTTTTGGCAAATGATTTGTGCGGCACTTCTCCAGCAGCATCGCCATTGATTGGAATTTAAAATTGTGAAAGAAGAAAATTTCCGCTCCCAGGTCGGCGCCGAAAAATTGATACGCATCAGAATTGGCAGCGATGAAAGCCGATGAATCTGAAAATTGGTACTGTATTTCATTTTCAATCTGTTTGAAAAATCCGGTAGCGAGAAAATGGGCGGAACCCGTTAGAGAAAAATTTGTCTGCAACGCGAGTTCATTAACTGTTTCCGGCGCAAGTGACGGATTGCCGCGAACGGGACTGCCTGCGAAAAGTTCGGCCAAAAACGGAAAACGCACGCCCCGGCTGCCGCGCAGAGAAAATTCCCAACTGCTGTCCGGAGAGAATATTTGAGAAAATGAACCGGAAAATCGCGGGGAGAAATCATTTTGCCAGCGCAGTCCCGCGGCGAAATTTGTCGCCCATTTTTCATTGGGACGCCAGCTTTGCCGCAGAAAACCGCCGACTTTGCTTTGTTTTTTCTCGCCGAAATCAGCCGCGTTGGCGTCGGTGAACTCGGCATCTCCGTCCAGCGACGCCGAGTAAGAGCCGTTGCCGAGCCGAAAGGTGAAATTCGTTCCCGCGTAACGGCTGCGATCGATGTCTTTTTTGTCAACTTCAACGTCCGTCAATTTGGTATATTGATTGCTGAAGTAAAGGGCGCCGCGAAAATTCTCCGCTTGCGCGCCGAACATTCTGCCGAAGAAATTGACGGTGTGATCGGTGCGCGTCAGCTTTTGTTTTGCGGACGGCGCGGCAAATTCATCGTTGACGAAATAGCCGGGCAGCTTGCGATTCAGAGAATGGTTGATCACCGAATATTGCAGCCGCCATTTTTGCGAGAAAAGAAAATTCACCCGGGCGCGCAGATTTTGATGTTCGTACAAATAGGCGCCGTTTCTGCCGTCGTTGGATTTGATGTGTCCGCCGACCATGACGTTGGCTTTGTGGCTCACTTGCTGCCCGAAACGAAAATCGACATCGCTGAAGCCGCGCGGCGCTTTGTGGTGGTAAATTTGCGAATAGGGCTCGCGTCCGCGAAAGGGAGTCGTTCGCAAACCGATAGTCTCCGCGTCAGAAAAAAATAATAGCATTTCGTTCGAATTTTTTGCATCGACCGATTCCATGAATTCCATGGGAAGGAGCGTCAAATCGGCCTCGCCGCTCATCGGGTCGTAGAAAGGTCTGTAATCGAGAAACACTTTTGATTGGCGTGGATTTGTGCCGCGAAATGAAAAATAGGTCTGCTGTCCCGCAGCGGCCGGATCAAAAATGTAAATCGAATTGACTAATTTGAACCAGTCGCTGATGTCTTCGGCGAAAATGGATTGCAAGGAATGGTGATTCAAAATTTGAAAGGGAACTTGCGCCAGAGTGTCATTCGGGAAAACGAGCCGCGGTTTCGCTGGCGGTGCAGGGAGTGAATCCGTCCTTGTTTGTTTGGTCAATGAGTCCGGTGGAGGAGGAACTGGCGGCAATGGAATTTGAGCAAATGTCGGCACCGCTTGAGTTGCGATGGCGATGAAAAGCAATGAGATTATTATTTTTTGTTTTGAAAGCAGTCGCTGAATTTTGTATCTCATTTTAACCTCAGTTGTCTTCTGAATTTTTGCAAATAAAAAATGAACTTTATTCGGAGCAAAATGGTGCTACTGAGCGTTAAAATAATAAATTTTATTGAAAAAATAAAGCATATTTTCTGTTTCAGGTATTTTTTTTAAAAATATGACTTTTCCATTGATTTTGTAACTCAAATATTTTATATTATCTTAACAAATTTGACTGCTTCACTTAAAAAGGAGCATTACGATGAAGCGAAGAGCTGTTTGCATCCTTTTACAGGTGTTTCTTCTTGTCAACTTCGGCTTTTCCCAGCAGAGTGAATATGGCGGAGGCGGATATGATGGTTATGGCCTGGTTGACAAGATCAAGCCGATCAATTTAATTGACGTCCCCACGGCAAATTTTTTGAGCCTGAAAAATTTTCAGTTGAAACTGCGCGTTTATGATTTGGGTGGAATGCTCGCTGGTTTGACAGTGGGGCTGACTCCCCGACTGATGTTCGGCGTGACCTATGGCGGTCAGAATATTGTCGGACATGGACACATCAAGTGGAACGAGGCGCCGGGGGTAAATGTTCGCTATCGCGTCAAATTTGAAACCGAGCGTTACCCTGCGGTCTCCATCGGATTTGACTCTCAAGGATACGGCACATATTACTCTGATTTGAAAAGATATCAGATCAAATCCATGGGTTTTTACGCGGTCGCGAGTAAGAATTTTACAATTTTAAAAGATTTAGGTTTGCACGGCGGCATCAATTACAGCAGCGAAAACAAGGGGTCGGAAAGAGATATGAATTTTTTTATTGGCTCCCATTTGTACGTGGATCGTGACCTGTCGCTCATCTGGGAATATAATTTTGCTACCAACGACAACGACAGTTCTTCCATTGGGACCGGCAAAGGATACATGAATATAGCGGTTCGCTGGGCATTTTCGCGGCATTTGATGCTGGAATTTTCTGTGAAAAATTTGCTAAAAAATAACAAGGCAGTGGGCAAGATCGAAGAGATTCCTAACGAAAGCAGAGAACTGAAGATTCTCTATTTTGAAAATTTTTAAGAAAATTTAGCCGATGATTGTTGTCAAATTATTTGAAATGCCCGAACAATTTTTGCTGATGGTGAATTCATGAAAAAAATTTATCTCCACAGTCCGATCATTTTTATGGTGGCAATTTTATTTTATTTTCTTTTTTCTCAATGCTATACGACATTTCAGCACCCCACGGTTTATGTGCCGGTGGATTCTACGAGTTATTACGCGCAGGAAGTAACGTTTGCCGATGATTGCAGCCAATGCCACGAAGATCAGAAAAAATATGTCGAGAACGAGACTGACATTTACGCGGATCCGATTTATGAACAAAATTCTGACTGGAACTATTATTACATGACGCCGTGGTGGTACGATCCGTATTATTATTCTGGCGACAGCAGGACTGCGGTCGGAGACGACCAATTAGCGCCTACGCAACGCCGGGATTTTGATCGCCGTCAGAAAGCGCCCGGGCCCAATTATGCCACGCCAGCTTCTTCCAGCCCGGCTTTGTCCAAGTCGAGATCGAGCGGCTCTTCAAATAATTCGTCGCCGTCAAAGCGCAGAGAGCGGCGCCATTCTGTTTCCACACCGGCAAAAAAAAGTCAGCCTGCGGCGCCGGCGCCAAAACGTGTCTCGCGAACGAAGGAGAAAAAGAAAGAGAAAAAATGATGATCTGCTGATTCAATGGGAAAGAGGTTGACATGCCGCGGCTTGTTCGAGTTGCGTTACTGGTTTTCGCGCTGATTATTTTTGTCGCTGGCTTCGGCGCTTTTTTGAGTTATCGTTTGCTGCACAAATCTTTGCCCCAGACCTCGGGCGAACTGAAAATTGAAGGGGTTTCTCGTCCTGTCCGCATTTTCCGCGATTCATTCGGCGCCCCACATATTTTTGCCGAGAACGAAGCAGACCTCTATTTTGCTTCTGGCTACGTTCATGCTCAAGAACGGCTGTGGCAGATGGATTTGTACCGCCGGGTGGCAACCGGAACGTTGTCGGAAATTATTGGCGAACGCGCGCTGTTTGTGGATAAATTCATCCGGCTGGTGGGAATTCCACGGATTTCTTCCCAAATAAAAAATAGCCTTTCCGAGCAATCTCTTTTCATCCTCAAAAATTACACCCACGGCGTCAACGCTTTTCTGCAACAAAACCAGAATCGTTTGCCACCGGAATTTACTATTTTGAATTATCGTCCCCATGCCTGGAAAATCGAGCACTCCATCGCGATTCAGCGTTTACTGGCTTTGTCTCTGGAAATGGGGTGGTTTGTTGATCCTGCTTTTGCCGTGCTGCAAAATAAAATTTCTCCCCAAAAATTGCGGGAAATTTTACCGGAACATTTTGAGAAAAAATATGCGGACATGCCAGGAGCAAAGGGTTCGTCTTCTAAAATATTCGCGAAAATTTTGGACGTTGGTCTGGCATTGAAGAAATTCACTGGTATTGGCGGCGCCGGATGCGGCAGCAATGGCTGGGTCGTATCCGGAGATCGCACGCGGAGCGGAAAGCCTCTTCTGGCGAATGATCCCCATTTGTGGCTGCAAAATCCGTCCATCTGGTACGAAGTTCAGCTTCATTCGCCGCAGGTGAAATGTGCTGGTTTTACCATTCCCGGATTGCCCGGGATTGTCATCGGTCAAAACCAATCGCTTGCCTGGGGCTTGACCAATCTCATGGCAGACGGCTGTGATTATTTTCAGGAAAGAATCCATCCGGCGGACTCGCTGAAATATTTTTATCAAAACAGGTGGCGGCAAATGGACGTTGTCATCGACACGATTTTCGTGAAGGGGAAAAAGCCCTTTGTTCAAATCACCCGCCGGACAAAACACGGGCCTCTGATTTCTGATCTGGACAGCAGTCTAACGAAATTGCCGTTCAGCGTCTCCGTGCACTGGACTGGCAGAGAGGCGAGCGATGAGTTTCTGGCATTTGACAAAATTATGAAAGCTGGCAACTGGGAGCAATTTGTTGACGGACTGCGAGATTTCGCTGTGCCGCCGCAAAATTTCCTCTACGCAGACACTGCCGGAAATATCGGCTACTACGCTGCCGGAGCTGTCCCCGTTCGCAAGCGAGGTCGCGGCATTTTGCTGAAACCCGGCTGGGATCAGCGATTCGACTGGCAGGGAAAAATTTCTTTCGAACAGTTGCCGCACTGGATTAATCCGGATTCCGGAATGATCATCTCCGCCAATCAGAAAATGGTCGATAATCGCTACCCGTTTTTCATTTCCGATTACTGGGAGCCGAAATATCGTTTTCGCCGCATCTGGCAAATGCTTTCTTCTCAGGAAAAAGTTTCCGTTGAAAATTTCAAAAAAATGCAGCGTGATCGTCACGATTTGCACGCGGAATATTTGATGCCGTTCATTTTGCCGGTACTGGGAAATTTTGATCGAAATGACAGCTTGAGAAATTATTTTTACCGATCGCTGAAAACCTGGGATCGGACTGTTTCGGAAAAATCGGTGGGCGCGGCAATTTTTGAAGTGTTCCTCACTCATTTTTACGAAAATATTTTTCGTGATGAAATGGGTGGGGAGCTTTACAAAAAATTTGTGCAATTGCCGAACATTCCCATTCGCGCTGTTGACGGATTCATCGACAGCAACGACGCCCCTTGGTTCGACGATGTTTCCAGCGGAGAAATTGTCGAAACGCGGGACGATATTATTTTGCGTTCGCTGAATCAGACCTTTGATTTTTTGGCGGAAAATTATTCTAAAAATGTTCGCCAGTGGCGCTGGGGAAATGTCCATCGATTGGAACTCAAACATCTGCTGGGCCAAAAAAAGCCGCTCGATTCTTTCTTCAACATCCGCTCTTTTCCCATCGGCGGGTCCAATACAACAGTCAACGCCGGCGTGTTTCCATTCTCGGACAAAAAATTTGCCATGACCGTCGGCGCGTCCATGCGGCAAATTGTGGATTTCTCTCGTCTGAATGAGCCGTGGCATGTTTTGCCCACAGGACAATGCGGTAACCCATTGAGTGAACACTACAGCGATCAGACTCAGCTCTGGCGGGGAGGAAAATACCGCCGGTTGGCATTGGACAGCCTCTCAGTTGCAACTTCGGCTTCGGATTTATTGACTCTTGTTCCTCAAAAATGACCGCTCTGCGTCTTTGGTTCACATCTCGGAAAATTCATTGCTTTAGCAAAAAGGAGTTTGACATGGCGCAAAAATTAATCAAGGATTTCAAGGTCGGCGATCAAGTGGAGGGATTTTTTGTGCTGCGAAAGAAGGAATTGCGGCAGCGGAAAAATCGCGCTGACAACTATTTGGCGCTCGAATTTGGCGACTGCTCGGGCAGGATGCAGGGATCGTTGTGGGAAAATGCCGCAAAAACTGAAAAAAACGTGGAAGTGGGCGCCGTCGTCAACATCAAAGCCAAAGTGATTTCCTACCAAAATAAACCTCATCTGAACGTGGAAAAAATTCGTTCCGCAAGTTCCGGTGACAAAGTCGACCCGAAAAATTTTTTGCCTGTCAGTGAAAAAGATACTGAAGCTTTGCTTGCTGAAATCCAAAAATCGTTGCTTGAAATTAAAAACTCCAATTTGCTTAAATTGATTCACTATTTCCTTGACGACGACAATTTCATTCAAAAATTCAAACAAGCCCCCGCCGGCAAGCTCTGGCACCACGCCTGCGTTGGGGGCCTGGCCGAACACACGTATTCGGTGATGCGCCTGGTCGAGATAATCGCGGATCATTACAAAGAAGATGTCGACAAAGAAATTTTGAAAACGGCTGCGTTTTTGCACGATATTGGTAAAATCGATGAGTTTGCAATGAACGGATTCATTGATTATTCTACGCACGGGCGGCTGATCGGCCACATCAATATTGCGTTTCAACGGGTGAGTCACGCGATTTTGAAAATTGAAAAATTTCCCAAAAAATTGAGCCAGCAGGTTTTGCACTGCATTTTGAGCCACCACGGCGCCCGCGAAAAAGGCTCGCCGGTCGTCCCGATGACGCTGGAAGCGCTGATACTCAGCTACGCCGATGAATTGGATTCCCTGGTCGGTGCGTTTCAGCGAATTATTTCCAGAGAAAGTGAACCCGGAAAAATGTGGAGCCGTTACGTGAATTTGATTGATCGGTTTATTTATTTGGGCGGAGTTGAAGAATCCAAATAAAAAATAGCTTTTTTGAAACTTTAGCCTCTGCTACTAAAATGAGATTGTGAAAAACGCTAATTTAAAAAAGTTGCTGGTCGGTCCCCCAAGAAAAAAATATTAGCGGCAAAAATATCTGAATTTTGGCAGAGCGCTAAATCGCGAGCGCCGCGCAAATTTTTCGGCGTTGCGGCAAAGAAATTTCATTTTTGGCTAACTTCCGGCAAAGGCATCCTGTCTTTCCCCTGATTTTGTTGTTGTCCCATTTTGTCAAACTTCCCACTGTGTAAAATTTTCCCACAAAAGCGCTAATTGAGAAAAAATTACCTAGCTTTGTTGCTTGAAAATATTTGCTTTACAAAATAGTACAATTCTAACTTCATAAAAACAAAGGACATTTTCTGCCTGAAAGGCATATTTTTTTTATGGCATTAGTTTTGTATTTGATGATTAATTTCATTAGCAACTGAGAACGACGAGTAGAAAGTTAGCATTTTTTTTAAAGATACGCTCCCCCTCAGAGGCGGAACGTATCTCTTCACTCCACCAATAAACAGCCAGGAAATTGACAACAAGAGTCGATGGAAAAAAAATATTTAAATACGAAAGATGCGCTCCAACCGGAAAATGGAGTACATCGTCACAAAAAATATTTGAACATTGTGTTCATTTTATTATTCTGGATTTTATTGTCCGGGCATTCCGTGATTGTCCAGTGGAATCGAAATCAGGAAAAAGACGTCGCCGGCTATCGCGTTTACTGGGGTACGGAATCGCGAAATTACAGCCACTGGAAGGCAGCGGGGGCGGATACGATATGCCCGATAGAAAATTTATCGCCAGGCGGCTATTTTTTTGCCGTGACTGCCTACGACACTGCCGGCAATGAGAGCAAATTTTCGCAAGAAGTCTATTTTGAAATAAGAAATCAACCTGATACAGAGCCCGGCTCCGGCGATGACGGCAGGGCGTACAATTTTCCCAATCCTTTCAATCCGGACAAAGAGAGAACAGTAATTCGTTATGTTCTGCCACAAACAAGCAAAGTGTCGATTGACATTTACGATGTGAACGATGAACTTGTGCGGCAGCTACTGCCTCTGACTCGCAAGCCAGCGGGCGAGCACACCGAAGATGTTTGGGATGGTAAAAATGAACAAGGAGCCGTAGCGTCCAATGGCGTCTATTTTGCTGTGATTCGCTACGACTTTATTGTGAAAGTGGTGACGATTGCAGTGGTGCGTTAATTTTAATGCGGAGAAAATGATGAGAAGTAAGATATTGAAAATAATATTGTTAGCCGTGTTTGTGTTAAACGCGTTGACGCTTGAAGCGGCGGATAAGAAGAAGAATTTTTTTACCAATTTTGGCGTCGGCGCGAGGGCGATGGTGTTCAAATCGTCTTTTGTGGCGGTCAGTGAAGATTATCTGGCGGGTCAGCGGAATCCGGCCGGCGTCGGATTCTCGCGAAATATTTTTGTTGGCATGAGTCATGCGAGAATCGCATTCAATCGTCAAGTCGGATTCGTTTCAGTAGTCCTTCCCGTGGACAGGAATGATAAATTTGGCGTTTTCTGGAAAGGATTTTTGATTAATGATATTGAAGCGAGATCGTCCAACACGGCACAGTCGGATTATCTTTTTAACAACGTGGAACAGATGGTCGGTCTCACTTATGCCAGAAGAATCGGTGGGAGCCTTGCTCTGGGATTTTCGGCTAATTTGCTTCGTCAAACATTGGATGAGCACTATGCCTCCGGCTGGGGAGTCGACTTTGGATTCATTTACAGATTAGGAGAAAAACTCAGCGTTGGCGCTTCATTGAATGATTTTCGGGAAAAATTGGCGTGGGAAACCGGACACGCAGACCATTTCGAAAAGGTGGGCAGTGTGGGTGTTTCCTACGAATTAGCGCCGGGAGCGCTCGTTGCAGTTGGTTATCGCAGCAAAAATATCATTTCAGCGGGCACTGAAGTCAAAATCTCCTCTCCGCTGCGGTTAAGAATGGGGTGGCAGGAAAATCAATTGGCGTTAGGCGTAGGTTTGGTGCAAGAGTTGAGAAACATGGTTTTTAGTTTGAATTACGCTGTTTTGAATCACCAGCTCAGTAATGAATTATCTCATGTTTTTGATGTTACCATTAGCTTCAAATCCAAAGCCAAACACTCGCCGCCTCGAGCCATAGTCAAAGTTGGGCAGTTGAATATTCGTTCTGGCCCGGGCGTAAATTTTCCGGTGGTAGCGGTTGCGAAGAAAGGGCAGCAGTTTATTGTGCTCGCGGAATATGGTGGTTGGGTGAAAATTAAATTGAAGCGCCGCCGCATTGGCTGGATTGGTCGAAAGTATGTAAAAATTACCAATTACTTTCAGCAATGATCGGAGAAGTTTTGTGTAAAAATTACACGAATCGCTTTTCGTGCATTTATCATTGGAAGAAATGATTAAAATTGAAAATTTTATAACACCAATAAAAACAAATAACTAAAAGCAGCGACAAGAAGATAAGCATGGGTGGCTCATTTTTGGCATCTCAATTGCCTATAGAAAGTGCAAAGAGCCGAAAACTTTTAAATTTTAAGGAGGAATTGAGATGAAGAAATTACTGGTTATTTTCATACTGGTCACGGTGGTTGTCGGTATGTATTCGGAAGAGAATTTGCTGTGGTGTAAAAAAATGCTCTTCAATGAGCCGACGAAACACATCATTCAAAAGGGCGATTATTTCAGCAAATTGTCCAAACAGTACTACGGAACCACGAAGTATTGGCGCGAATTGGCGTTGGTGAATCGCGCGCCGAATAAAGATTTGGTTTTTCCCGGGGAAGAAGTGATTATTCCCAATCTGGATGCGGTCAAGAAATTGCATCATTCCCGGAGCCTGACAAGGGTGAATTCAATTGTGGAAGATCAGAAAGATTGGATCGCGAAAAATCACAACGTCTCCACGACGCCTTTAGCGTCACAAACACAGCTTCAGGAGCAACAAACAGCTACGGAGACCTCCGCGGAAAAATCAGTTGCGCCGCCGAGCGAGGAAGCACAAACTGAAAAAGTCGCAGCCGAGCCCGTTCCGGCAATTGCTGTCGAAAATGGCGCCGCTGAAAGCGATGTGAAAGAGTCAAGTCTTTTTCCGATCATTTTGACGATTGTGGCGATTGGATTAATTGTGGGCGTGATGGCGTGGTATCTGGTGCGTCGCAAACGTCACTACGAGATGGAAAGATTTGAACCGGAAGATGATGAGGAACAAGACATCGAAATGGGGCAAGCGGATGAAGATGAGGAATTTGTTCCTTCATTTGGCAAACGGGACCGGGAAGATGTGTTGGTGGATTAAGTAGTTTTTCTGCTTCAAGTTTTCCCCTCTTATCATGCAAAGTTGGTTTTCGTCTTTAGTGGCGGAAGCCAACTTTTTTAGTTTAGACAAAACTCCGATGACAGAACGCGGGTTTGCACGAATTTTATTCAAGATGTAGTCCACCTCGCAGGTGGACTACATCTTCCGAATTGCTTTTTTCCCAAAGAAAGTGCTTGATTTTGCCCGATTCTTTTCCTATATTTCAAAAGACGGTTTTCAGCAACTGAAGATGGGTATTCCCCAAATCGAAAAAAATTATTGATCAAAAACGGCGGAGGTTTTATGGCTGAAGAGTATCGTCGCAAGATCTCGGGTGAAGAAGCGCAAGAGCGTTACATTGCCATCGTAAAAAACAAGCTGGATTTTTTCCCGAAGATCGGGAAACCCTTCACGTTGAAGGTCAAAGACAAAAAATTTGAAACGACGATCCAACCGCATGAAGTTTGGACGATGGGGCCCAAGAAACCGCAACAGAATTATCGCATCGACGCAAAGCCGTTCTGGGAAATTTTTCCGCTGCATTTCGGCCAATCGGTTCACATTACCAAGAAGAAAGACGATGTTTACGTTTTGTCTTAACGGATTATGATACCAATTCGAGATACGATTCCTTCGCGCACTTTTCCTTACGTGACAATCTTGCTGATCGTCGTCAACGGCGTGATTTTTCTCTTTGAAGTGTCCCTAGGCGACGCGCTGCATAATTTCATCAATGTCATGGGGCTGGTTCCTGACCGCTATTTTGGATTAGCCCAGGCGCCGGCGTCGAATATTTTCGAACGATTTTTCCCGTTCGTAACTTCGGTTTTTTTGCATGGCGGCTGGTTTCATGTGCTCTGGAATATGTGGTATCTGTGGATTTTTGGCGATAATGTCGAGGATCATTTCGGACATTTCAATTTTTTCTTGTTTTACATTTTTTGCGGCATTCTTGCCGGAGCGGTTCATATTTACATGAATCCGGCATCATCGGTGCCAACGATCGGCGCGAGTGGCGCCATCGCCGGCGTCATGGGGGCATATTTTGTGCTGTACCCGCATTCCCGAATTTTGACGATTATTCCTTTGTTTTTAATTTTCCCCATTATTCATATTCCGGCTTCGATTTTTCTGGCAATCTGGTTTTTCATGCAATTTATCAGCGGAACATTATCGCTCGGCGCGCATGAAGCCTACAGCGGCGTCGCGTGGTGGGCTCACGTCGGCGGATTTGTCGCCGGAATATTGGCTATTGTTCTTATTTTTCCCCGAAAGAAATACGCTCGGGAGTCATAAATCCGAAAAAATTATTTCGCCGCGAGAAAGGGCATTTTTACTGATATTTTTGAAAAATAATTTCAAAATGCAGGATACGAATAACTATTTGTTGGTACTTAACGATGCGAAAAATACAATTTTTTGTTCTGATGACTTTGTTGATTGTGATGCACATTACTGAAGTCTTTTCATCTCAACCGAATTCGAACGACGGATTATTTTACGTTGCGCTGAGACATTTCACTGAAATAGACAGCTCTCTTTCCGAGTGGAGAAGTTTGCCTGCGGTTGTGCTGGACAAACAGAACCAGACTGAATATCGCAGCGGAACCTGGGGCGGAAAAAACGATTTGAGCGGAAAATTTTGGATCGGTTGGAACAGTTGGGGATTGGCGCTTGCCGCTGAAGTTGTGGATGACTCCCTTTCGTTTCCGTTCACCGGACGCGATGTGTGGCGAAATGATTGTTTTCAGTTCGCTATCGACGTGCAGGACGACAACAACGCCGACGCCTACCAGAATGACGACCGGGAATTTGTGGCGACTTTTGCGGACAGTGAGGCGGTTGTTTACGAATTTTGCTACGCCAAACAGCGGGTTTCCGGTTATCGAAATTTTCCTGTTTCGATTGTCGCGCGCGGCGATACACTGCGATATGAAATTCTCATTCCCTGGCAAGCTTTGGGAATGACTGAACCGGCAGCCGGCATGCATATTGGCGTTTCAACGGTGTTTTTCGATAATGACGGTGGTGATTTCCGCGGCTGGATCGAATGGACGCCGGGCGTGACGCGCAAGAAATTTACCCTGCCCTTTGCCACGGTAATTTTGTTCGATCCCAACGTCACTTTCACGCAGGCAATTCCCACGCAGACTTTTTTGTCCACGGAAGACACACTTTTTGTCTGGGCGTATTGCCGCTACTATCGCAAAAATGTAGAATTTATGCTCTCCAATGCCAGCGAGGTTCTTTTTCGCAAACGGGTGACACTGAGAAGACAGCGCTGGACGCGGCTGGCGATTCCGCCGAAATTCTTGAATTGGGGGAATTTGACGCTCGCCGTCAATTCTGTGAAAACATCTCAACAGTATCAGATTTCAGTCTGGTCAAAAGAATTTATTGCTGAACAGATTGATTATTTGTCGCAGCAGGCGGCGATGATGAAGAACGTGAAACAAATCGATCCTTCAGCGAGCGTCACTGTGGAAAACTGGATCGATTTGTTGCAAAATCAACTAAAACGGGCGAAAACAAATTTTGATTTTTATCAGGTAATGATGGCAGCGCGCCGCCGCGTGGAATTGATTCCCAATTTTTACATGAAAAAACAGGTCTATTTTGATCACGAAAATCATATTTTGGAAAAATTTTATTTTTCAAAATATGAGCAGCGATACCGGCGTTATTTCGTTTTCCTACCGCCGGATTATGACGAACACAAGACTTATCCGGTCTATCTGTTTCTCCACGATCGCCGCGACAATGCCGAAGAAATCGCCCGCCGAATGGGAGAAATTTTCACACAAAAAGATCTGGCAATGATCGGAATTTTCATCCCCGAATATTCTCAAACGGCGGTTTCATTTTTCCAATTGCATGAAATTCTGGATTGTTTGCATCATGCCGGCGACAATTTCAACACCGATAAGTCGCGCATTTTTCTCGCTGCTGAAGGCTCCGGCGCTGCTGCTGCAATGCAATTGGCGAAGAGAAATCCTGATTTGTTCGTAGCGCTGACACTGTTTGTGCCGGAATTTCAAGATGAGCGGCAGTTGTCCAATCTGGCGTTGCTGCCGCTGTGGATCGATACCACTCCGGCGAAAAAAGTGAAAATCGCTGAGCAGATTGAATTTTTACGAAAGCATGGCGGGAAAGTCAGCCTGCGCGAATTTGAAAATTTTCCGGAGCAGGATTTTGCGCCTGTGTTTGCCGGCGAATATCTGCACTGGCTATTGCAGCAGAGAAAAAATCGCAAACCGCGCCAAATCACGCTGGAAATCCAACAGCTTAAACCGGCGCGTTACGGCTGGGTTGAAATTTTAGGACAGGAAAATTACGGGTCAGTCGCTTTCTTCCGCGCCCGAGTGGATTCGGACAAAGTGATGATTTCCACGGAAAATTTGTCCCAATTTGCCCTCGTGCCGGATTTGTTGCCGGAGTCACTGAAATTTCCCGCTCGCGTGTTTGTTGATGGCAGATTCGAGTTCGAGCTCGCCGGAAGGAAATCAGGCAAGAGTTATTTTTTTTGGCAAGCGAACGAATGGAATAAAACGGAGACAAATTCGGAAACGCTGGAAAAATCGCCAGGCTGTTCTGGCCCCATGCGCGCAATTTTCGACAAAACAGTTTATTTCGTTTACAGCTCCATTGGCGATGACGAGAAATATAATCACTACACTTACGAACTGGCACGACAAAGCGTGCGTCGGGGGAATAGTGATTTTTTAAAAAAAATGCTATTGCCGGACACGCTGGCGCTCAAAAAAACCGGCGACGCGAATTTTGTGATTTTCGGCAATTACCAGAGCAATGCATTTTTGAAACAAATTCAGGGAAAATTGCCCATTCAAATTCATGGGCCGGGACTTCGTCTGGGAAAAATGTTTTACTATGATCAGGGCGGCGCTGCGCTTTTCATTTATCCCAATCCACAAAGTCCGGCGAATTTGATTCTGGTTTGTTTCGCGCGAGATACGAGCGGACTTGAAAATTTAGAAAAAGTATCGGATTTTCAAGATGCCAATTTAATTTTTGACCATGATTTTGTCGTCATCGGGAATAATGTGTCCCAAAATGATTATTCGACCTGGACAGATTACGGCTGGTTTGATCATTACTGGAGTCTGCCTTTTTTCAAGCCGCCGTTCAAAGTTGGTCCTCGCTACTGGACGCGCGATATTACGGTGGGGCTTGACGCCAATCAGTTGGCATTTAACAGCAACTGGAAAGGCGGCGGCAAGAGCAATTTTACCTGGAAGATTTACAGTCGGATGAATTTTTTGTACAAAAGGAAAAAGTACAACTGGAAAAACTCGCTCTATCTTGCCTTCGGGCAAATCACCGTTAAAGAAGATGAAAAATGGCGCTCGCCGGAGAAGTCCACAGACGTGATCGATTTTGATTCGGTGTTGAAATTGACGCTGGAAAAATTCATCGACCCCTATGTGGCATTTTCCGCGAGCACGCAGTTTCACGAAGGATACGATTCGAAAACAAAAAAAATAATTTCCCGTTTTGCCAACCCGCTAAAAATGTCGCAAAGCGCCGGCGTAGCGAGAAATTTAATCCGGAAAAAGAAACTTAAAGTCACAACACGAGTGGGTTACGCGTCCAATGAATTTTTCACTACGCAGCGCAAATTCCGAAAACTGTGGACAGGAGACGAATCCAGAGGAGTGAAAATCGACGGCGGAATCGAGTGGCTGACTGAATATCATTCTGAAATCAAAAAAGGCGCCGTGCTCGATGGAAAGTTGAAATTTTTTCAAGCCGTCATTTCCTCGATTACCAAAGAAAAAGACCCGAATCAAAACTGGCGAAAATTGGATATTTACTGGGAGCAGCGGCTGAATGTCAGACTGACGCAGTACGTTGTTTTCAATGCCATCGTGAAGTTTATTTACGATCGGGATACTACGCCCGGCGGTCAATTCTGGGAAAATGCATCGTTTGGGTTGAGTTACAAATTTTGAGGTAGGAAAAATGGCACGCGGATTGGGTTGATCTCCGCGGATTTTTTTTAAAAAATGTTCGCATCCCATTTTTTCTCAGCACTGTCAAATTTAGATGGTTCTTCTGGACAAATTGAGTAATCATAAATAAAAAAATTCTGTTTCTTTGTATTTTGGAGCCTCGGTGGCAAAAAAGCAAATTAAAAAATTTGCTCGATCAATTCCATGAAAATCGTTACTGCTGCAATCCCGGCGGTCTCTGCTCGCAATCTTCTCTGTCCCAGAGTGAAAAACTGGCATTCTTTCTTTTTTGCCAATTCAATTTCATTTTCGGAAAATCCGCCTTCGGGGCCGATGAAAATAATTGCCGAGCGTTTTCTGCGATATTTTTCCTGCTTATTCAAAAGGATAGTTGACAGACCCGGCGCGCCTTTCTCGGGATGCGCCATGAACGCCGGTCTTTTGGCCGGATTTTCCGCAAGGAAATCAGAAAAACGCACTGGCTCGTGAATTTTCGGCAGGCGAGAACGATGGCACTGTTTCATGGCGGCGATGGCGATTTTTTCCCAGCGACGGCGGCGATTCGGGCTTCCTTCTTTGACAGAAAAATCGCAAACAAGGGGAATAATTTCAGCGACACCCAGTTCGGTGGATTTCTCAACGACCCAGTCGAAACGAGTGCTTTTGGGAATTGCCTGCGCCAGAGTCAACTGAAAAATCGGTTCGCCCATGAGACGGACGCGTTTTTGAATTTCTCCCTGCGCAAGGGTGCGCGTGATTTTTTTGATGACCACAGTGTACACATTCCCGATTCCGTCCACAACGTTGATGATGTCGCCGGGTTTTTTGCGCATCACACGGGTTAAATGCCTGAATTCTTCGCCCTGAATTTCGACAACAGCATCGGAAATCAATTCCGGTGGGGAGTAAAAAAAATCGTGCGTGATCATAAAAATCCTCTTTAAAAAGCAGCTTCGACTTCGATAATGGCTTCGGCTTTCCAGGTGCTGTTCAGACCCAATTCCACGCGGAGCAGATTGACGTACGGCAGATGAAAATGGATGCCGGCGCCAAATCCCGAACGAAAAATATCCGCGGTAAGCGCCTGATTTTCGTACCAGACCGCTCCCGTTTCCACGAAAAGAGCGCCGCTGATGCCAAATTTCAAATGACTGGAATAATATTCCAACTGTTCCACCGAGGGAAGTGCAATGTAGCGAATAGGCAAAATCGGAAAACGAAATTCGGCGCCACCGAAGAGCAATTGTTCGCCTTCCACGATTTGATTGAATCTTCCGCGAATTCTTTCATCGTAACCAAAAAAGACACGGTCGTAGAGCGGCACGTCTCCGGCTTTGAAACTGGATGCCGCGCGCAGCGCCAAAGTTGTTTTTTTTGTCACCGGCATATAAGTGCGAACATCTCCGCCGAAACGATAATAGGAATGGCTGTGATTCACGGACACCCGTTTTCCCCAAAAGTTGATATTCCAGCCGCGATGGGGATATTCCTTCCAATCGCGGTTGTCATATTGCACGCTGCTGATAAACGTTATTTTGTTGTCTTTCCCTGATGGCGAAACAGTGAGTTTTGAGCCGGAGTCAGTTTTGATTTGCTGATAGCTTAAATTCAGTCCGAAAAAAAGAAAATGGCCAAATCGTTTCCCGACCAGCCAGTCGATCCCTCGGGATTTATATTCTAACTGATCCAATTCGAAATTCTTTGCCTGAACTTTTCCTTTGTAGGCTTTGAATTGCGTAAATAATCGCCAATTGCCAAAAAACCAGGGATTTTCATATTGGAATCGAAACTCAGGATTGTAGCCGAATGCTGCTGTGAGTTTGAGCGTGATGTTTCTGCCCAGAAAATTGTAATATCTGCCTTGCGCGCCGTAGGAGAGTTTTTTCCAACTCCGCTCATTGGTGTAAAAAATCGGCGCTGCATAAACGTACCAGCGCTCGTAAACCGTAATGATGAGCGTGCTGTATTTTTCATCGCCGACAATATCGAAGCGCACTTGGGTGAACAATTCCAGACTGGCGAGGCGTTTTTGTGCCGCGGAAATCTGGGAAAAGGTCACTTTTTGCTTTTCCGAAAAAAGCAGTTCCCGGTGAATGATGACGGCTTTGGTTGCTTTGTTGCCGACAATTTCAATTTTGCCCAGAAAAACCGACGCCGTGTCGCCATTGCCAGCCGGGTCCAAAATGTGATTGTTGAAATAAACCTGGGCCGCGACGGAAAACGGTAAAATTATTAATGTGAAAATTGCTAAATAGAAGGTGATGGTTCTGTCTTGCAATAGAAACTCCCTGAATTAAAAAATTCCCGAAAGCTACCGTCATTCTCTTTTTGAATTGCAAAGATAAGCGAATGAAGTGCTTGTACGAAAATTGACGCCAGTGTTTTGAAAACATTTAATTAAAACCGATTCATAATCCGAAACGTCACGCGCCAGGCATCTTTCCCGCGGTCGGTGCGTTTGGCAAAGTCGATTCGCGCCAGCCCTTCCGTCAAATACAAACTGACTCCGACATCCGACTTCATGTCAGCGAAAGTCATGCTTTTAAAACCGGAAAAAACATTTTCATCAGCAAAATCAAAATCTAACCAGCCGCTCTCGGCAAAAATGCCCAACGAAAGCTGGTCATAAAACGGAATGAATCCCAGTGGCAATTTCCCCAGCAAAGTGTTGTTGAATAAATAATGAGCAGTGGCGTAAAAAAACCGATTGCCGTTTTTGAATTCTTTGTCTTTGTAGCCGACCAGCGCGCCGATGCCGCCCATGTCCATGGTGTAATAATTGGCGTCCGGCTTACATCCGCTGCGACTACCGATCATGGTTTTGAAACGGAGAGAGTGATTGCTGAACAAAAGCATATATTTTTTAATTGTGAGAAAAATTCCTTTGGTGTCAAAAAAATCGCCTTTAGTGAGCTCGCCTTTCCCTTCGATGTACCAGCCGGACATGGGCATGAGCGGATTATCGCGCCAGTCCAGCGCGCCCACAAGCCGGTAGCTGGTGACGTCTTCCTCTTTGACGAGCGGGTTTTCCCTGAAATTTTTATTTTTTCCAAACAGTGCCCAGTTGGTATTTTTCTCAATTGGCTCCAATCGCGATTGTTCCACTTCGAGCCGAATCGTGTGTTTCTCGGCGATCTTCTGGTCGATGAATCCCAGCAAGCCTTTTTTTACGAAATAGTCCATGAAATCCTCTTTCAGAAACAGCGCGGCAGCGGAATTTTCATTGTAGCTGATGAACCAGTCATCCTGCGAAGCGACAACATTTTGGTAACGTATGCCGATTGTCAGGGGACTGAACTCAAAAAAAGATTTTTGCAGGCCGCCAATGTAACGCACTTCATCTTTGAATCCGTAGCTGATATGTCCCAGCAGGTCGATTTTTTTGCTACTGCTCAATGCAATTGTGGCATCGGCGCCAACAACAAATCCTTGCACGCGGTTGTAGCGCAAAGCAGGCGTCACGTCAATTTTGCCTTTTTCTCCCTCAAAAAGGCTTTGCGTGGCAGTCTCGATTTTTTCGATTTTGAATTGCCCCCATGCTGACGGCGCGGTTGCAAGGAAAATAAAGAAGAGAATGAGGGAAAAAGTGAGTCCGGCGTTTCGTTTGCAGTAAGTCATAATTGACTCCTGTGATAATTTGCTTTAGATTTTTGAGAAAAGATGGCTAATATTTTTTCTAAAATTATTAAAATAAATCGTTAGAGTCAAGAAGTATTTGCTGGAAGATTTTTTCTCTTCGGCTTTGAACACAATTGGTGAAAAAAATTATCTCGATTTTTGCAATGGATAAAAAAAATCAAAAAAAATGTTGCGAGTAATTTTTTTTTTGTTAAATTAGAGGTATCCCTTTCAAATCAATGAATCAGCTAATTTACAAACAGGAGAAAGATAATGTTCCAGAAAAAGCAATTTTTTGTTCTATTCTCGGTTCTGTTTTTGTTGTACTGTTTGCTTGGAATTTCATCGGCGATGGACAATACTGAAATTAGCCAAATACAGCAGGCAATTAAAGCGAAAGGCGCGAGCTGGACAGCCGGGGAGAATTGGGTCACCAGATTGCCGCGCGAAGAACAAATCAAATTACTTGGTACTATTCCCGAACATCCCAATCCTTCGGAGGCCAAAATAATTGAGCTGCCAACGCAAAATGATCTCCCCGCAAAATTTGACTGGAGAAATAATAATGGCGACTGGCTGACGCCGGTCACGAACCAGGCAAATTGCGGAAGCTGCTGGGATTTTTCCGCAGTGGCGCAGGTGGAAACGTGGTGGAAAATAAAAAATAATCTACCGGATACTACCATTGATTTATCGGAACAGTTCGTCTTATCATGCTCCGGCGGAACTTGTAACGGATGGTCAATTTCCGGAGCGCTGGACTTCATTAAAGACACCGGCGTTCCTCCGGAAGAATATATGTCATATCAGGCCGACGATACTGTCCCCTGCGACAGTGTCCGCGATGGCTGGGAAAGTAAAAAAATCACAATACCCGGCTGGGGATATGTGACTCAGGAAGAAGTTGACATACAAAAAATAAAAAATGCGGTCTATTTGCACCCGTTGTCTGTTAGCTACGAAGTGTTCGAGGATTTCAATGCTTACAGCAGCGGCGTTTACGAACATGTGTACGGCCAGTCTATTGGTTGGCACGCAGTTTTGATCGTGGGCTGGGAAGACGATTTACAATGTTGGATCGTTAAAAATAGCTGGGGAAAAAATTGGGGCGAGAAAGGGTATTTTCGCATTAAGTGGAATAATAGCAATATGGGAAGTTGGAGCCCATTTATTTGGGACGGGTTGACCAATAACGGTTCTCTTTCCTTGGAACAGAACGAATACCAATACTCATTCACGCGCGGTGACTCCGTCGTCCAGTTGGTAAATTTGAAAAATACTGGTTCACAGCCACTGTACTACGCCGCGACCGATTATTTGACTAAATTTTTCTTCCACACTGATGACTTTGAGTCATACGACGGTCAATCATGGTGGTGCGGCGATCCGGAAATCGGCGGCTATCAGGATCATTGGCTGCAATGGATGGAAACGCCAATGCTTGATTTGACAACAACGACTAATCCAAAATTGGATTGTTTGGTAAAATGGGCGGTGGAAGATCCTGCCGGCGCTTCAGATGCTGATCCGAATTACGACGGTTGGGATGGCTGCAATGTGTGGGTTTCTATTGACGGCGGCGCCACATATTCTGTCCTGCAGCCGACGACACCAGCCTACAACTGCCAGAGTATGTGGAGTTTCGGTCATCCGGAACAAGGCTGGAATTACGGAATCGGGATCCCCGGCTGGGGCGGTCAAAGCTATGGCTGGAAGCCTGCGGAGTTTGATCTGTCAGCTTTCAAATCAGACAGCGTCATCATCCGTTTTGCGCTGGCTTCAGACATGGGCTACAGCACGCCGGATGATCCGAGTTTAAAAGGTTTCTTTGTTGACGAAATTCAGGTTGCCGACGGCTCAAATACAATTTATGAAAACCATGGTGACGATGATAGTACGATAGTCCGGAATGGTAAAGGCGCAGAGTTCGTTACTGATTGGTTTAATCTGGAAAATGGCGTTGGCGTTATTCAGCCCAATGGCACTGCTGAATTAGGTTTGATTATCAATGCCAAAAAATTAGATGCCGGCAGCTACAAAGGAATTGTGTATTTGGATTACAATTCTAATAATCCGGAAATTTTGAGCTTTAACTGGCAGATAGATGTAGCGTTGCCGCAACATGATTTGTCGCTAACTGATGTCACTTTACCAGGACAGAGCATTCCATTATTTTTCCCGATTTCTCTGGGCGCGAAAATCCGCAACGAGGGTGCCAGCACCGAGACAAACGTTGACTTGGTAATTACCGGTACGCAGAACGGCAGCATCATTTATCAGGATACTTCTCGAATCACTTCTTTGGCTTCCTGGGGGGAAACAGTGGTGCAGTTCAAGCCATATCTGTTTACTGAGTCAGGCCAGGTTGATTTTGACATTTCGCTGCCAAATTTTAGCGGTGACTACAATACTTACAACAATAGTTTTCATTCAGCCTCGAATGTTTCCAATTTGGTGGATGATTTTGAAAATGAAACAGGCTTTTGGAATCTCTCCGGCGGTTGGGGCTTGACAAAAATGTCCGCTCATTCAGGCGGCCAATCCATTCATGTCAATGGCGGCAAAGTGCCCTACAACAACAACATGGACGCGATGATGACTTTTACGCCCGGATTTGACGTGACCACGATTAATGCGATGAAGATGAAATTCTGGGCAAAATATTTCATCGAAGCGGATAAAGATTTCCTGTACGTTGAAGCTTCCACGGATGGTGTGAACTGGCAGAAATTGTACACCATGACAGGAAATTACTACGCCAAATGGCAGCAGCATGTGGTGGATTTGAGTGATTTGATTACGTCAGGTGTCACGAAGGTGTACGTGAGATTTCATTTTGTCTCTGACGGGCAGAATCCGTCCATCGGCGCTTTGATCGATGACGTCGAAATTTTTGAGGGTAGTGTTTCTGCCGTGGAAACGCCAACCACAGAAGCCATGGTGCCGGATCGTTATGAATTGAAGCAAAATTTTCCCAATCCGTTCAACATGGAAACCAGCATTAGTTACAATCTGCCGGAAAAAGCCAACGTTAACTTGACTATTTTCAATATTAATGGCGAAATTGTCAGAACGCTCGAAAGTGGCCTGCGAACTGCCGGTACACATCGAGTGCAGTGGAACGGCAGGGATCAGAGCGGACAAATTGTCGGCACCGGCGTTTATTTGTATCAACTGGAAGTTGCCGGAAAATACAAAAATACGAAAAAATTGCTCTTGTTGAAGTAACCAATTTTTTGTGGAATTTAATCAATCGGATCGGAAGCTGCGTTTTTCACGCGTTGGTTTTCGATCCGATTTTTCATTGAAATCTTACTTCCATTCCGAAAAAAAAGATGACAATCAAACAATTTTTTCTGCGACGACACCTGACCTGGTTCTCTTTGATTCTCATCATTCCGATTGGTTTTGCTTCAAAATTTTACTCGGGCGCAGCAGCGAACTGGGTGAATAATTCGCTCGGTGGATTTTTTTACGTAATTTTCTGGTGTCTGTTTTTTCATCTGGCTGTTGCCGGAGCAAAACCGTTACTCATTGCGGCGTGGGTTTTGGGCGTCACTTCGCTGCTGGAATTTACACAGCTCTGGCATCCGCCAATGCTGGAATGGATGCGGTCATTCTTTTTGGGAAGGGCGCTCATCGGAACTTCCTTTGTCTGGAGCGATTTTTTCTATTATTTTTTGGGCGCCATCGTCGGCTGGGGATGGCTCCATTTGCTGCGCAAATTCGAAAAACCCACTGAAAAGTGAGGTGATAACATGGTTAGACGTTTCAAATCAATTCGCAAAGAATCGCTGCTGAAAAGATTCTTTCGTTACGAAGGAAGAATTTTAGTGATCACGTTCATTATCATTTTGCTGGCGGGTTGCGTCACCTGGCGGACTTTTTTTCGCACGCCGCCGGAGCCGGAGATTCGCCGCGATTTTTTGGTGAAAGAGATTTCTGATGATCTGGGCATGAAACCGGGGCGATTGGCGAAATTCAGTGGCGAGGAACTGGAAATAATCGATCGTCTGAATTTGGATGGTCTCGTCGCGCTGCAGCGGTACCCCAAAGCCACGGTGCGCGTTTACAAAGAATTGAAAGATTTTCATCTCTTTTATCAGATCATCGACGAATTTGGCCCGCATCACGTGATTCCGGTGCTCGATTATTTTTACAACGAAGGAAATCTCGCCATTTCCGCTGAAGAGCAATTTAACCAACTGCTCGACAAGATTTTCGGAAAATCTCCGCAAGCCGATTCGCTTACTGACCGCCAGAAGCGCTTGCTCTCTGTGCTCAATGAAATCCAATATCAAAAACACAATTTTCTGGCGCGTTTCATTTTTACCGAATCCGGAGCAAAACGAAATTACGTGGCGACCACCACCAGTACCATCGTCAATTTTTTCAGCGGCGGGCTTTCCAATTTCAACGCTGCTGTTGCGACACGTGGCCTGTCCCACGTTACAGGCAAAGAATTGCTCGATGCCGGGCTGGATGTTGTGGTGTTGATTCCGGTAGTTTCCTGGTTTGCCAGGTCTGCCAAATCCGGAGCTGCCGCCCTGCGCGGCGGAACAATCACGGAGCGAACCATCGTGCGGCAGGGCAGCCGCACGGCGATTCAAACGGGAAGAATGGCAAAAATTGCCCGCGCATCCGGCGCTGTCTGGAGAACTCTGCCATTGAGAACATTGTTGAAATTCAAATACGTCAAATGGTACGCGCTGGCGCTGGTGATCGTCAAACCCAGTCTGCTCAACCACGCCGCTGCTCTGGTGGCAAAAGGATTTTCGATTCCGCCGATACTCGTCAAAACAGGTTTCTGGTTTCTCATTTTATTCCCGTTGCTAAATTTGCTGGTGCCGATTTCGATGTTACTGTGGAAGCCGATCAAAAAATGGGTTCTTCAGCGGGCAGTTTACGAATCGGATAAATTTGCTTGACAGAAGTGGTTTTTTGTGGTATATTAAGAAGGTAATAGGTGGATTTTGACTTGCCTTAGAAATTAACGTTTGACAAAGCAAAGATATTAAAAATTAAAATAATGATGAATAATTTCGCTTATTCAATAAACAATATACCTATTCGACTGACGACTGAAAGATGGACTCATGTTGTTGAAAACCATGATGAGATGGCTGGTCATTATTTCGATGTTTTGGAGGCTATTGCAAATCCTGATATGATAGTGCAAGGAAACGAGGGAGAATTGTGGGCAGTAAGATTCGTTTCTAAAAGAAAAACACTTTTGGTTATCTATCGAGAAATAAAAGAGAATTCGGATGGATTTGTTATTACCGCTTTTTTTACCAGTAAGATCGAAAAATTATTGAAGAGGAAAATATTATGGAAACCACAGTAGTGAAAGACATTTTTAATGCGTTACCCTTCATCAAAAAACTTGGTTCAAAACATATCTGGTTTGATTTTGATGAAGAAGCCGACGTTTTATACATCAGCTTTGAACGACCACAACACGCAACTGACACTGATATTTTGCCGGATGGAATTTTGCTCAGACTTCGCGGGAAAAAAGTTGTTGGAGTTACCATTACAAATGTGAGCAAGAGGTAAGATAGTAGCTTCGAAAGTCTTTTGATTGAAATTAATAGAATGCTTTTATGTTTAAAAATGTAACAAAGCAAAGTTGGGAATGAAAATAATAATGCGAATGACCAGTTAAAATTGAACATAGGTCGCTAATTTATTGTTTTTAAAAGGCTGACGCCTTAACTCCATAACTCCACTCCAATTTAGGAATTAAGCCGTAAGGCTTTTATTATTTTCATTGCTATTTTACTTAAAATTTTCCAACTGGTCATTCATATATAATAATATAAATCAAAGAACGAATTATTTTTCATATTCAAAAATTTGTAGTGGATTTTCTTACCTAAAGAGAATTAGCATTCCGGTTCATATAATTTTAAGCCATTTGGCTGCTGGTGATGGTTTTGATATAATTTTAGAAAATTTTCCGGGGATTACAATCGAAGATATCAAGGCGTGCCTCGAATACGCTTCATATTTAGCAACTGAAAAAGAGATATCAATTTCATGAAGATAGTAGTGGGTGAAAGTGTTAGCTAATGAGTTGTCACTTATCTTAAAAAAATAATTTTGATATTTCAAAAAACAATCAATCACACAGAAGAGATGAAATAATAGAACGTTGATAAACACTTACGAACGAATTTCTGCGGAAATTAATTGATAAATCAGTGCAAATCCGCAGAATCCGTGTGTGTCCGCGTGCAAAAAAACAAATTGAATAAATGCTAAAACTCGGCATCACCGGCGGCATTGGCTGCGGCAAATCTGAAGTCAGTCATCTTTTACGTCAGAGGCGAATCCCCATTTTTGCTGCGGATCGGCTGGCGAAAATTTTGATGAATCACGATCCGAAAATTCGAGCGCAATTGGTTGATCTTTTGCGTGAAGGAATTTACCAGCCTGACGGAAAATTGAATCGGGGACGAATGGCGGAAATTTTATTTTCCGATCCTGAAATGCGGGGGAAGGTGAACGACATCGTCCATCCGCGGGTTATTCAGTACGAACATCAATTGCTGGGAAAAATCGCGCAAAAAGGCAGGCGCCCCATCGCCGGCGTCGAGGCGGCGCTGATATTCGAGGCTGGCTCTGATATTCACTACGACGTGATTCTTGTCGTCAGTGCTTCGAGAAAGGCGATTTTTGAGCGGCTGAGAAAGCGGGACGATATTAACGAGGCGGAAATCGAGCGCCGAATTGTTTCGCAGATGCCGCTGGAAGAGAAAATCCGCCGCGCTGATTACGTGATTCGCAACGACGGCACGCTGGAAGATTTAGCGAACGAAGTGGATGAATTTATTCGATTTTTACAGAAAAAGTTGTGATTGTTGACCGAATTTTTCCGACGCAATGGATGATATTCTCAAACGATTGCAAACCAAACCGGCTCTGAAAGCTCTTCTCCCTTTTCTGCTGGGAATTATTGCGGCGTATTTGCTGGAACCGCCTCCTGTACTCATTTTTGGAATGTTGATTTTCTTCGCTGTTATCTCGTTGGTCAGTTTAAAATTTTCTCCTCCACTCGCCGGCTATTTTTTACTCATCACTCTCATCTCCGCTGGGGCGATGCGGCTTTCACTTTCCAGCCATTTATTTTCAAAAAATCACATCAAATATTTCACCGACACCAGAGAAAATCTCATCGTTACCGGCGAAGTTTGCGGCTTTCCGCAAAAGAAAAACTCCGGTATGCGCATTGAATTTGAACCGGATACGGTGCTCTTTCAGGGACGTAGCTATGCCACCGAGGGAAAAATTTTGCTGCGTTTGCGGAATTTCGTTTTGCCATTGGCTTATGGCGATAGGTTAAAATTTCTGGGAAAAATCGAAACTCCGCCCGGGGAGAGAAACCCCGGCGATTTTAATTATCGGAAATTTTTGGCGGCGCAGGGAATTTACGGTCTTGTGAACATTCGCTCAGACTGGCAGGTAATTTGTCTCCCGCAAAAACGCAGCTTTTCAATTCTGGCGCTGGCGGCAAGAGTGAAAGCAAAAATTGCGGAGCAAATCGACAAACTCTATTCCGGCGATGTGGCGGCGCTGCTGAAAGGATTGCTCATCGGCGAGCGCAGCGAAATTTCCTACCGCATTCGCGATTCGTTCGCGCGCAGCGGCGTGATTCACGCGCTGGCAATTTCCGGGCTGCACGTAGGTTATATTTTGCTCATTTTCTGGAGCCTGCTCGGCGTTTTCCGCGTTCCCCGACGGCAGGGATATTTGCTCATCATTCTGGGACTGATTGCCTACAATCTAATCGTCGGATTCAAACCGCCCATCGTGCGCGCGTCGTTGATGGCGGGAATTTTTCTGCTGGGAAAATGGCTGCAACGCCCCATTGACATCTGGAATGTGATTTCCGCGGCAGCGTTGATCATTTTGCTTATTCATCCGCAAGATTTGTTTCAGGCATCTTTTCAATTGTCATTTGCGGCAGTGATCGCCATCATTTATGGCTACCAAAAATTAAAAATTCTCTTTGAAAAGAGCGCACTTTTTCGTAAATTGACTGTCGGAAAATTTGGCAACAGTATCGGCACTCTGTTTCTTGTTTCGCTGTCGGCGCAGTTGGGAACCCTGCCACTGACGGTGTACTATTTTCACCGCGTGCCGCTGATCGCTGTTTTCATGAATTTGATCGTGATTCCTCTGGTGGGCGTGGTGATCGCTTACGGTTTTGCATCGCTGATTTTCTCTTTTTTGATTTTTGCTGTCGGAGATATTTTTGCCTATGCCAATACTTTGTTCGCGCGAATTTTACTCGCGCTGACTAACGTCGCAGGAAATTTTCACTGGGCGTCGGCTGATGTTTTTGTGAGCAATTTTCAGTTCGTCGTTTTGTTTTACATTCTGCTTTGGATTTTTCTGAATATCAATAAAAAGCGCGTGGCAAAAATCGCCCTTTTTTTGGCGCTGATTTTGGGAAACATTTCTCTGTGGGGTTCGGTTTTTTCCGATGATAACTGGCTGTACGTGACATTTTTGGACGTGGGACAGGGAGATTCCATTTTTATTCAATTTCCTGACGGGAAGAATATGCTCATCGACGGCGGTCCCCAATCAGAAAATTTCAATGCGGCCGATTTTTTTATTTTGCCTTTTTTGAAAAGGAAACACATTCGCCATCTGGACACGATCGTTTTGTCCCACGCGGACAATGATCACATCGGCGGATTGCCGGAAATTTTGCGACACATCAGCGTGCAGCGTGTGGTGGACAACGGCATTTACCACGATAGCGATATTTGTCATTTGTACAAATTTTTACTCGACGCGGAGCACGTGGCAGTGAGTGCGCCGACAATGCTGGATTCCACTGGTTCACACTGTTTGGTTGCGTTGCAGCCGATGAAAGATTTTCTGCGCATGAATCCCGATGATGTGAATAACAACTCAGTCGTTTTGAAATTGATTTACGGGGAGAAAAAATTTCTGTTCACCGGCGATATCGAAAAAGAGGCGGAAGTTGCGCTCGTTCGCTACGGCGATTTTTTGCAAGCGGACGTGCTGAAAATTGCCCATCACGGGAGCAATACTTCCAGTTGCGAGGAATTCGTGCAAAATGTGAGACCGGATTTTGCCGTGATCAGCGTGGGAAAAATGAACAAATTTGGTTTTCCTTCAGATGAGGTGATTGAACGGTTAGAAAAAATGAAAATAAAAATTGCTCGCACCGATTACTCCGGCGCGGTTGTTTTTCGAACAAATGGGAAGATTTTAGAACGAATTCGATGAGAGAGGTGAAAGATGCGAAAGGCGAAAATTGTGTGCACTTTGGGACCGGCGACGGCGACGGAAGAGAAAATTGTGCGGTTAGTGAACGCAGGCATGGATGTGGCGCGGCTAAATTTTTCCTATGGCAGCCACGAAGAATATCGGCAAAGAATTGAAATTATCCGCCGCGTGGCGGAGAAGTTAAATAAATCCGTTGCGATTCTGCAAGATTTGCAGGGCCCAAAGTTACGCGTGGGCAAGATGAAAAACGGAAAAATATTTCTCAAAACAGGTGAGAGAATTACGATTACGACCGAAGAAGTTTGGGGAACAGAAAAATTAATTTCCACGACCTACCGGCATCTCGCCAGTGATGTCAGCCCGGGAAACGCGATTTTGCTCGACGACGGTTTGATCAAATTGAAAGTGCTTCGCTCAGACGGCGAAAAAGTCGAGTGCGAAATTGTCGAAGGCGGCGCGCTTTCCGATCACAAAGGGATCAATTTGCCGGGCGTGCGCATCAGCCAGCCTTCGCTAACGAAAAAAGATGTCGCCGATTTGCAGTTTGGCATCGAGCAAAAAGTGGATTTTGTCGCCATGTCTTTTGTGCGGCATCCGGATGATATTTTGAAAATAAAAAAAATTATTGAGCAAAATCGAAGCGAAATCATGGTCATCGCCAAGCTGGAGAAGCCAGAAGCCATTCATTTTCTCGATGAAATTATCGAAGTTGCGGACGGCGTGATGGTTGCGCGCGGCGATCTGGGCGTGGAGATGCCGCTGGAGCAGGTGCCTTCTTTGCAAAAAATCATCATTCGCAAGGCGATCAAGAAGGGCAAGCCGGTAATTACTGCCACGCAGATGCTGGAATCCATGCGTCTTTTTTCTCGTCCCACGCGGGCGGAAGTGTCCGATGTGGCAAATGCCATTTACGACGGCACCGATGCGGTGATGCTTTCTGCCGAAACTGCCACCGGCAAATTTCCTGTGGAAGCAGTGCGCGTGATGGACAAAATTATTCGGGAAGCCGAAAGTCACAGAGATTTCATTGCCGTGCCGCATCTGAGAGCGGATGAGAAAACGCAATCCATCGCCGATGCCGTGAGCAATTCTGCCTGCGAAGCTGCGGAACATTTGAACACGCGCGCTATTGTGGCATTTTCCAAATCGGGCTTCACCGCGCGGATGGTAGCCAAGTACAAACCCAAAACAAATATTATCGCTTTTACGCCATCGGATGTTGTGCGCCGACAATTAAATTTATCCTGGGGGGTCACGCCGTTTCGCATGGATTATCTGGAAAACACCGACGCTATTTTTGCAAAAACCGAAGAGATTCTCATCGAAAAAGAATTGGTAAAAAAAGGTGATGTTGTTTCCGTGCTGCTAGGCGCTCCGATTTTCGCGCGCGGGACAACAAATTTGATGAAATTACACGTGGTTGGCGAAGGGTCTTTTCAGAGATAAGACGAAAGAATAGGGCCGTTCTGGAGATTCAAAATATTCCGGAGTCCCAAGCCAATGCCGCGCCAGAAAATAAAAGCCACAGATAAAACGGATTTTCACGGATTGTTTTTCAGTTCGCCAGTTGGCGAAAGATAACACCGATATACGCCATTTCAAGCACAAAAGTGTTTTGGGGCCATCTTTGGCGGGGCTTTTAAGGACAAATATGTGTTATGCATCTTTTATTATTTTCTTTCTCAACGGTTTGAATATGGTGCGT